>NZ_BOLT01000018.1:0-52927 GCF_016861805.1 Lacticaseibacillus sp. 53-4 | reverse complement strand
ATTAATTCTTTTCAACTTTCATTGAAAAGCCCTATCACATTTACGAAACTTTGTTCAGTTTTCAAAGGACTACCTTGTCCAAAAGGCAACTCCGAAATCATATCAGATTGCTCATAGGCTGTCAACCAAATGCTTTGGCTGAAGGCCGGCTGCAATCGTGCTGATTGCCTCAACGACGCTATTTATCATATCAGCCACACCACAGAGCGTCAACAAATTTCGTATCTTTTTCACAATCACGAACAACCGCCGACAGCCTTCTTCCAATCGTTAGAGTTTTAGAACGAATCCTCACTCCTCAGCTGTGCTTTATCCGGAGTTATTTAGACCCCGCGCAAAACAAAAAGCCGCTGAAAGGCGGCTTTAATTTCTCACTATGGACGCATCGTTGGAAATAGTAACACATCGCGAATGGAGGCGGCGTCTGTCAACAACATGACTAGGCGATCGATACCGATCCCTAGACCACCAGTTGGCGGCATGCCATACTCCAAAGCTTCAATGTAGTCCTCGTCAATCGGCTGGGCCTCGTCATTGCCGGAAGCCTTCTCGGCCGCCTGCGCTTCAAACCGCGCACGTTGATCGATTGGATCATTCAACTCAGTAAAGGCGTTGCCGTACTCGTTGCCGTGGATAAACAGCTCAAAGCGATCCACGAACCGCGGGTCCTTTTGACTCTTCTTGGCCAGTGGCGAGATCTCGATCGGGTGGCCGTAAATAAATGTCGGCTGGGTCAAAGTCGGCTCAACGAACTCCTCAAAAAACGCATTGATGATATGCCCAGTCTGCCAAAACGGCTCGTAGTGAACCCCTTTTTCGTCGGCCAGCTTACGCGCGTCCTCGGTACTCATCGGCTGCCAGAAATCCACCCCAGTGGTTTCCTTGATTGCATCGACCATATGCTTGCGCGCAAACGCCGCATCCAAGTCAACGGCCTGGCCCTGGTAGGTAAACTTGCCCGTACCCAGGACTTGGTTGGCAACAAAGCGAAACAGACCTTCAGTTTCTTCCATGACATCGGACAGGTCCCAGTATGCAGCGTAGGTTTCCAGCTCGGTAAACTCCGGGTTGTGCTTGGTGTCCAGGCCTTCGTTCCGGAACACGCGGCCGATTTCGTAAACGCGCTCCATCCCCCCAACAATCAGGCGCTTCAGGTGCAGCTCCAGGGCGATTCGCAGGTACAGGTCGATGTCCAGCGCATTGTGATGCGTGATGAACGGGCGCGCCGACGCCCCACCGGCAGAAGTGTGCAGTACTGGTGTTTCCACTTCCAGAAAATCGTTACGATCCAAATACTGACGCACTGCCGTGACAATGTGCGAGCGCTTGACGAAGCGATCGTAGCTGTCCGGGTTGGCAATCAGATCAAGGTACCGCTGCCGGTAGATCTGCTCAACATTGGTCAGGCCGTGGTACTTGTCGGGCAAGGGCCGCAGCGCCTTGCTCAGAAAAGTCAGGTGGGTCGCCCGGACGGTCAGCTCACCAGCATCGGTTTTCATCATGTCACCGGCGATCCCCAAAAAGTCGCCGAGGTCAGCCTTTTTAAATATCTGATAGTTTTCTTCCCCGACCACGTCTTTGCGCACGTAAATCTGAATGCGGCCCGAGCGGTCACGCAGGTCAGCAAATCCCACCTTACCCTTGCCGCGCTTGGCCATCATGCGCCCGGCGATGGTGACCTCAACCGGCGTTTTTGCCAGATTATCCTTATCGGTGTCATCAAACTGATCGTGAAGCTGCTTGGCCAGATGGGTCCGGTCGAAGCGGTGTCCGAACGGATCGATCCCGTTTTCGCGCAGCGCGTCCATCTTCTGCCGACGAGCGCGCATCTGATCGTTCATTTCTGTGTCTTTAGCCATGTTTTCCTCCTGTCGTTGTCCTTAGCCATTTTGCCAATGTCGCAGTAAAAAAGCAACCGGCTAGCCGGCTGCTTGCGCCTTATCGCGGGCTTCGGTCTCTTCGACAAAGCGGTCAAATATATCGTCTACCTCTTGCTCAGTGTCCACACTCATGGCCGCGGCCTTGGTGCGTGCGGCCCGCGGAATGCCCTTCAAGTAGTAGGCGGCCTGACTGCGGAACTCCCGCACGGCCAGATGCTCACCTTTGAGCTCCACCAGGCGGTGAAGCTGCAACTTTGCGGTTTCAATCTTCTCACGCGGCGTCGGTTCAGGAATCAGCTCACCAGTGCGCAGATAAGTCTCCACGCCGCGCAGCATCCAAGGATTACCCAGCGCGGCCCGGCCGATCATAACCGCATCCGCGCCCACTTCGTCCAGCATTCGCTTGGCGTCCTGCGGCGAGCGCACGTCACCATTGCCCATGAACGGAATATGCAACTGGTGCTTGACTTCCTTGAGGATGTCCCAATCCGCATGGCCGCGGTATAACTGTTCACGTGTCCGCCCATGCATGGCTAGCGCCGATGCGCCAGCACGTTCAGCGGCCAAGGCATTTTCCACCGCGTAAATATGATCATCATCCCAACCGGTCCTCATCTTGACCGTCACCGGCTTATGCACCGCGTCGACCACGGCCGCAACCATTTCATAGATCTTGTTCGGGTCCAGCAGCCAGTGGGCACCAGAATCTGTTTTGGTGACCTTGGGCACCGGGCAGCCCATGTTGATGTCAATAATGTCGGCCTCGGTATTTTGGTCGATAAACTTAGCCGCGTTCACCAGATTTTCTTTATTGCCACCAAAAATCTGAATCGAGATCGGATGTTCGCGCGGGTCCACAAACAGCATGCTCAGCGTCTTCTTGTTGTGGTACATAATGCCGCGGTCGGAGATCATTTCGCACACGACCAGCCCCGCGCCAAATTCCTTGGCCGTCACGCGAAACGCCGCGTTGGTGATGCCCGCCATTGGCGCGACAACCACGCGATTAGGAATCGTGATGTCGCCGATTTTCCAGCTCAGTGAATCAGTTGCCATTATCTTCATCCTTTTCCTTTAAAAATGCCCTTAATTCTGCTTCGGAATACTGGTACTTGCGCCCGCAAAACTTGCAGACGGCCTCGGCGCCGTGGTCTTCCTCGATCATCGTGGTCAACTCATGGCGGCTCAAGGTCTTAATGATCCGGCCAAAATGAGCCTTGCTGCACGTGCATTCAAAACTGACGGGCTTGGTTGAAAGCACGTCGATGGCAACATTGCCTATCGCCCGCGTCGCGATCTCAGTCGGGGTCAGCCCCTGGCGCAGCATTTCTGAAGTCAGTGGCAGCGTCTTGACCGTGGTCTCGACTGACGCGATTTCCGCCTGGGTGGCACCCGGCAGCGCCTGGATCATGAACCCGCCGGCCACCTGGATGGTGTTGTCCGCGTTGACGAACACCGACAGCCCAACTGCCGATGGAATCTGCTCAGATTGAGTCAGATAATAGGCAAAATCCTCACCCAGCTCACCGGACACCAGCGGCACTTGGCCGGTAAATGGCTGGCCGAACCCCAGGTCCTTGGTGACCGCCAGCAGACCGCGGCTGCCCACCGCACGGGCGACGTCGATCTTGCCGACCACGTTCAGCGGCAGCGTCACGTGAGGCTGCTCGATGTAGCCGCGCACGCTCCCGTGACTGGTTCCATTGACGACAATTGCGCCGACCGGGCCATCCCCTTTCAGCCGCACGGTCAGAAGGTCATTATCCCCTTTGAGCCCCGCGGCTGAAAGCAGCAGCGTGGCCACCATGGTGCGCCCCAACGCGGCGCTGGCGGCACTCCAAGTGTCATGGCGGCGCTGGGCTTCAGCAATTGTGTCTGAGGCATCGACCGCAAACACGCGGAAGGCCCCATCTTTGGATACGGCGGTGATCAATTGATCAGACATTTTGGCATCTCCTTGTGACTAAACGCAAGTATCATACCAGAAAACCAACAGCCCCGCCACTTTTGCAGAAAACAGCGGCAAGGCCGTGAAAACAAAAACGGCCACCAGCGGTGACCGTTCTGCATTAATTTTCTGAATCGTCGTGATTAGCATCGGACGCGTCGCTTGGCTTGTCAGCATCCGCCGCACTACTTGGCGCAGCAGATGCAGATGAGACTGGAGCCTCACTAGCGTCACTGCCGTTGGTGATGTTTTCAGCACTCGCTGAAGCCTCAGGCGTCGCGGCGCTGCTTTCCGCACTGGCAGGCACTTCAGCGGCACTGCTGTCAGCAGCCGTCGAGGCACTAGCCACGGCGGCATCGGACTCGGCACTGGCAGAACTATCCGCTTGCTGCTTTGCCTTATCCTTTTGCTCCAAGGCCTTCTTGGCTTCCTCAAAGGTTGCCGCTTCCGCCTTTTCGCTTGGGAACTCGCTTTGGTCTTCAGGCATCTTGCCATCCTTGAACAAGGACAGAATCTGCTTTTCGTCCAACGTTTCGTACTTCAGCAAAGCGTCGGCAATCAGCTTGTGCTGGTCGCGGTGGCTCTCGATGATGTCGTGAGCACGCTGATGGTCTTCTTCAAGGATCCGGCGCACTTCGTCGTCGATCGCGGTTGCGGTCTGCTGCGAATATGGCGCGGACTGCCCGTATTGAGCGCCGACGAACGGCTGGCCGCCTTCACGCTCCAGGGTCACTGGCCCCAGGCGATCGGACATCCCATAAGTCGTGACCATGCTCCGGGCCAGCTGAGTGGCTTGCTCGAAGTCGTTTGAGGCGCCGGTCGCTTCGATACCGAAGATAATTTCTTCAGCCGCACGACCACCCATCAAACCAATGATCTGCTCGTTGAGATCCTTCTTGGTCAGCATGTACTGGTCTTCCTTCGGCAGGGTAATGGCGTAACCGCCAGCCCGACCGCGAGGAATGATCGTGACTTTGCGCACGACCCGCGAGTCAGAAAGCACCAGCCCAATCAGGGCGTGCCCGGCTTCGTGGTAGGCCGTGATCTCCCGATCTTTCGGGGCGATGACCTTGTTCTTCTTGGCGGGGCCGGCGATGACGCGATCTTCCGCTTCATCAATATCGCTGGCATCAATCTTGTCTTTGCTCCGGCGAGCGGCAACCAAGGCCGCTTCGTTCAGCACGTTTTCAAGATCGGCCCCAACAAACCCAGGGGTCTGCCGTGCCAACTCAGCCAGGTCAACATCGTCGGCCAAAGGCTTATTCTTTGCGTGAACTTTGAGAATTGCTTCACGGCCCTTAACGTCAGGCTGCCCAACCAGAATCTTCCGGTCAAACCGGCCTGGCCGCAGCAGCGCTGGATCAAGCACATCGGACCGGTTAGTCGCCGCGATGACAATGACGCCTTCGTTGCCTGTAAACCCGTCCATTTCAACCAACAACTGGTTTAAGGTCTGCTCACGTTCGTCGTGGCCACCGCCCATGCCGGCACCACGCTGGCGGCCGACCGCATCAATTTCATCGATAAAGATGATCGACGGTGCGCTCTTTTTGGCCTGATCAAACAGGTCACGCACACGCGAAGCCCCGACCCCGACGAACATTTCAACGAAGTCAGAGCCGGAAATTGAGAAGAACGGCACCCCGGCTTCACCGGCAACCGCCTTGGCCAGCAGCGTTTTACCAGTACCCGGAGGGCCCTCCAGCAGCACCCCGGCTGGGATGCGAGCACCCAACTTGGAGAACTTGTGCGGATCTTTCAGGAACTCAACGACTTCGACCAGTTCCTGCTTTTCTTCTTCCTCACCGGCAACATCGGAGAAGCGGACCTTGTTGGCCTTCTTATCCGCCGGCTTTGCTTTGGACTTGCCGAAATTCATCACTCGGCCGTTGCCGCCGCCTTGACCAGACTGGTTCATCATCATGTAGAAGAACACCATGAAAATGACCAGTGGCAGCACCGTAATCAGCAGGGTCACCCAAACGCTGGAAGAACTTTCCTCCTGTGTGGTGATGGCGACATCGTTTTTGTCAGCCGCCTTGGTGATCGTCTGCATGTAGGTGTTGTTCGTCGGCACGTAAGACGAGAAGTGGGAAGTCGTGCTTGAGGTGGCGCCCATCAGGCCAAGCCCGGTCTGATCGTTCGCGACCTTCTTCGCGTTTTTGTATTCCCCTGTGACTTTATAGACACCGCCACTTGGCTGGATCGAGAAGGACTTGATCTTGTCCTTCTGCAGCTCTGAGATGAACTGACTTGAGCTCAACTCCTGGGTCGTGCTGCCGCTATTGCCGCGCAGGTACCATGCGAACACGGTGACCAGAACGACAAAAAGAACCACATAGGTCAGCGTGCTGCCAAATAGCCCATTTTGTTTTTTCTTCATGCATAACCTCCAGCAACGTAGTGGATAATAAACTTATAGTAACATGATACACCATGGCTGTGCTCAGCCTCAGTTTTGGTAGATCTCCGGCTTGAGCACGCCGATGTAAGGCAAATTGCGATAACGCTCTGCGTAGTCCAGGCCGTAGCCGACCACGAATTCGTTAGGCACCTGAGTGCCCACGTAGTCCGCCTCGACCGTCTTGATGCGCCGGTCAGGCTTATCCATTAGGGTGCAAACCTTGATGGATTTAGCATCGCGGGTCTTGAAGATCTTGATCAAGTAAGACAGGGTCCGGCCAGTGTCGACAATGTCCTCGACGATCAGCACGTCGCGACCAGCCACGCTGGTGTCAAGATCCTTGATGACCTTGACTTCACCGGAGCTTTCAGTCGCGTTGCCGTAACTGGAAACGTCCATGAAATCCAGCTCGACGTATTCGTCCAGCTCGCGGACCAGGTCGGTCATGAACATGATCGCCCCTTTTAAGATGCAGACGACCAGCGGGTTCTTGCCGGCGTAATCGCGAGAGATCTCACCGGCCAGCCGCTTGATGATCGCATCGATATCCTGTTTTGAGTAAAGCACCTTCAGTATGTCGTCATTCATGCGCTGCCTCATCCTTTGTGTCTGATTTCATTGCCAATACTGTTTGCAGTATATCAGTTTGAGAACCAGCAAACAATTGACGCGGCGCAATTCCTTCGACCCAAATCACTTGGTCCGCGGCCACTGCCACCAGCCGGCGACCGCGCTCCGGCTGCGGAATTTTTTGATTGATAAAAAATCGGCGCAGCAGCTGATGCTGCCCATTGGCCAGCTGAACTTCATCATGCGGCTGGCGGGTGCGAATAACTACCGGAGCGGGTGCCGCCGCCAAGAACGTAGCGCCGGAAGGGAGCTTGGTGAACCGGCCAAATTGCCGCGGCCCAACTGGCACCCACCGGTTTAATTCGGTGAGTAAAACCGGCGCTGGCGCTGGCGCCGACGTCACCACGCTGAGCTGGCCATAAGCGGCGACCAGCGTGCGGCCTGAGCTCACAGCAAATTGCTTGGCGCCTTGGCCAGCCGCCAACGCCATCAGCACCTGAGCCGCCACCGCTGGCTTAACGACCAGATGCAGCCGCGCCAAGACGGCGTTCAACAGCAGCTGCTGCACCGCCGCGGACTCGCTCAGGTACGGCCGCCAATCAAGCGGCAAGGTCAACGGCTTCGGCAGCATCAACGCCACTTGACGGTTGGCCAGCATTAAAGTCGCCTCAAGGGCCTGGGCGAACGTCCCGGCGTGCGCCAGCGCCCCAGCGTTGACCGCCTTGAGCGCCGGCACCGCGTCGCGTCTTAGCCGGTTGCGGGCGTACTGGACGTCCTGATTGCTTTCGTCTTCGCTGTAGGCCAGGTGCGCATGACTCGCATACGCCATGAGATCCGCTTTAGGCACGCCAAGCAGCGGGCGAATCAGGCGCAGAGACCCCCACTTTTGATCGGCCGCGATTCCGGTCATTGAAGCCACCCGGCCGCTCCTGGCCAACCGAAACAGGAGCGTTTCCAGCTGGTCGTCGGCGTGGTGCGCGGTCATCAGGACGCTGGCGTGAGCCTGCTCGGCCGCGGCCTGCAAGAACGCGTACCGCGCTTTGCGGGCGGCGGCTTCCAGGCTGTGCTGAGGATGCGCTTGGCGCGGCCAGCTGCCGGTGATCACTGGCAGCTGGAGCGCCGCCGCCGCTTGGACCACCTGGGCTTGCTCCGCCGCACTCGTGGGCCTGAGCTGATGGTCAAACGTCGCCACGGTCACGTTCAGCTGACCCTTCGGCAAGGTGCTTAGCAGGTGCATCAGCACCGTCGAATCAACGCCGCCTGACACGGCCAGGACCACGCGCTGGCCGATCGGCAAATGAAATGGGGCGAGCAATTGCGCTGCTGACCGCATAATGGGCTCCTTTCCGCATGCAATCCAGCCTAGCATACGAACCCGCGTGCTTCGTCATACTAAAGGCTGATTTCTGACAACGTGTCACATCACCGGCAAAAAAAGGGCCGAGGCCATTGCCTCGGCTTGGGCTTAACTGCGCCGGCCGCCACGGCCGCCGCGCTTGCCCTCGGTGTTATGCCGCAGGTCGCTTAGCCGTGACTCACTTTCCTTGAGAAATCCGGACATCATGGCATCAAAGTCGTCTTTCGGCGCTTCTTTGCTGCTATGGCCAAAGCTGCGCGCGCCGCCGTTGTGGGGACGTGGGCCGTTAAAGCTGCGTTCGCCATGACTTTCGGTGTGCGGCGCGTGGCTGAAGTGACCGCCATGGGCACTGGCCGCATGAGCCTCTGCCGGCTGATCGCTGGCTTTGCGAATGGACAGCCCAATTTTGCCGTCCTTGATGGCTGTCACTTTCACCGTGACTTCATCACCGACGCTGAGCACGTCGTGGATATCCTTAACATAGGCGTCTGAAATTTCGCTGATGTGCACCAGCCCGGTCGCACCGGACCCGAGGTCGACAAACGCGCCAAAATTCGTGATTCCTGTGACCTTACCTGTTAACTTTTCGCCAACTTCAATCGCCATATAAAAAGATGTCCTCCTGAATGATTTGTGACTCTAAGTATACCACGCAAAAACCGCCACGCAACAAACGAACTCGCGGTTACTTGGAGTTCTGCGTGTCGGTTTGAACGGACGGGAGTGAGAAAACGACTTCTCCCGGTTTAGACATGAGATAACGTTCTCGGACCAGTTTGCCTAGGTACTGCTCGTTGTTCAACTGGTCGATTTTGACCTTCAGCGATTGCTTCTCGGCCTTGGCCCTAGCCAAATCACTTTTCGCGGAAGCCACCGCTGTCGACTGGGTCTTGATGGCGTTGTTGGTCGATAGCAACTGGTAGCCGCCAACGCCTGAGATGATGACCAAGGCGGCGCCGAAGGTAATCAGTCTGCGTTTATGGACACGCAAAGAGCGGCTCGGTTGAGCCGGACGTTTGACTGTTTGCGTTGGCCGCAGCGGCCGAATGTTTGAAGCCATCAAAAACCCACCTTATCCTACTAATAGCTACAGTATAGCAAAGCCGTCGGCGTCAGTGCGTTACAGTTTAATAACTTTCTTTGTAACTTTCATCAACGACCGTGTACATCTCCCCGGCCTGCTCTTTTTTGGTCAGCTCGTTTAACGCCGCCACCTTGACGGTCAGGGTCTTATTGCCAAACCCAATCACCAGGGTGTCGCCAATCGCCACGTCACTGCTGGACTTGGCCACTCGGCCGTTGATCGAGATCCGCCCCTTGTCGGCGATCTCCTTGGCGACGGTCCGCCGCTTGATGATGCGTGACACCTTCAAAAATTTATCTAATCGCATGTGTATCCTTCCCGAAGCGGTGCTGCCACCACTTCATAAACTTGCGTCCGTACGGAATCGCCAGAACCTCGCGCACCGTATACAAGTGAAAAATTGCCCCTAAGATCACGAACAACACGACGCCCAGCGGCACGGCAACGATGAACACCCACAGGGTTTCCACCCGGTTTTGCGGCTGCATGTGCACCGCCACCAGGTGGACCGCTTCGCTCATCGGGCCCACCACCAGCATCAGCCGCAGATTGAACCAACGCGGGTCAACGCCTTGCAGGCTGTGCGGCAGCTGAATGTAAAGCAGGACTGTGATCACCGTCAGGCTGAGCACCGTCGCCACCGCCGCCCCAAATGCCCCGTAACGGACGGTGAGAAACGGGTTGGCCAGCACCTTGACCACCAGCCCAGCCACCAGGCCGTAGCTGGTGTAGCGGAACCGGTTCAGGCTCTGCAACACCGCGTTGAAGGCGTTGATCAACGCCACCAGCACGATGCACAGCGTGTAAACACGCAGGGTCTTGGTCAGCACAGTGTCGCCGAACAACAGTCGGTTCACACTGGGCATCAAGGCAATCAGGCCCGCGGCAGCCGCCAGCGACAGCCCGAAGTTGAAGCGAATCAGTTGGCGTGCGGTTTGCTTGAACGCCGCCCAATGGCCGCGGGCGACCGACCGGCTGAGACTGGGCAGCAGCGTGGTCGACAACGACGTCGCCACGACCAGCCCCAGCTGAACCAGCGGCTGGCCGCGGTCGTAGACGCCCTTCAGCGCCCGCGCGGCCTCAGGCACCATCCCCTGCGCGATCAGCCCCCGCGTGACGGTGAACGAATCCACCAGCTGCAGCAGGATCAAAAGCGCCGAAAACAGTGCGATCGAGCCGCCCTCCTTGACAAAGCGGTCGAGCAGGTGCCCGTACTCGCGCCAGGGTGTCGGTTTAGCCCGTCTGCCGGCCGTCGCCTTCAAATACGCCGGCAAGACGATCAACGTCGCCCCCAGACCGCCGAAGAACGCGCCGGTCATCGCCCAGGTGGCCATTTTGTACGGACCCCAGGCGTGCTGCACCGCATACCAGGCGGCCAGCAGAATCACGCCGACGCGGATCAGCTGCTCAACGACCTGGCTGATCGCCGTTTTCGACATATCAAATGTCCCTTGAAAATAGCCACGGGCAGTTGACAGCACCGGCATCGTCAAAAACATTAATCCGACTGACCGGATGATGGGGGCCAGCCCGGCGTCGGCCATTGCGCGGGCAATCAGGTCCGCCCCCAGCTCCAGCACCGCAAACATCCCGAGCCCAATCCACGCCATGAGTACCAAGGCGCGGTGCGCGACTTCGGTTTGCGCAAGCGGGTCGCGCGCCTGGGCCACCTGCTTGGACACATACACGGGAAAGCCGGACAGCGCAAACGTCATGCCGATCCCGTACAGTGGGTAGATCTGCTGATAGGCGTAAAAGCCGGTATCGCCGACCATGTTCTGAAACGGCACCCGGTAAACAGCGCTCAGGATTTTGGCCACAAGCCCGCCAAGGCTCAGGATCCAGGCGCCGCGCATCACCTTGGACATCTTCTTAGTTGCCATCTTTGACCTCCCCGAACTGCTTGGCCAGCGCCTGCACAAATGCAGTCACCTCGCCCAGCCAGTCGAGCGTTGCCATGCCCTTCGGCACTAACAAGGTCACGACCAGCGGCCCATCGGCATTGACGCGCGCCTTCAAAGTCGTCTTGGCCAGCGCCGCAAAGAGTTTTTCGCCCTGCACCACGCTAGACGCCTTGGCGCTCAGCTGCACGCTGAGTCGCTCCGCGTCGCGAGTGATTTTTTCAACCTGCGCCGCATCCGCAAACCGCTTCAGGTGGGCCACTGCGAGCAAGTTGGCGACTGGCGCCGGGTAGTCGCCAAACCGGTCGATCAGATCATCTTGCAGCTCGCGCTCTTGCGCGTCACTGGCAGACTCACGAACCCGCTTGTACAGCTCGATTTTCTGTGCCGGGTCATTTACATAAGTATCCGGCAGGTAAGCCTCAATGTCCAAACTGAGCTCTGAATCCAGCTTGGCCTGTTTGCTTTTGCCCTGCTTGGCCGCGACGGCATCCTGCAACATTTGCGTGTACAGGTCGTAGCCGACCGCGTCGATGAAGCCGTGCTGCTGGCTGCCCAGCAGATTGCCGGCACCGCGGATCGACAGGTCGCGCATGGCAATCTTAAAGCCGGAGCCCAGGGCGGTGAAGTCCTTGATGGCACTCAGGCGCTTTTCCGCCTCTTCCGATAAGACACGATTTTGCCGGTACATGAAATAGGCGTAGGCAACGCGGCTAGAACGCCCGATCCGCCCGCGCAACTGATACAGCTGTGCTAAGCCGTAATGGTCGGCGTCCTCAATAATTAGTGTGTTGACGTTTGGCATATCCACGCCGGTTTCGATGATGGTGGTCGTGACCAGCACGTCAAAATCGCCGTGCACAAAGTCGTAGATGACATTTTCGAGCTGGCTTTCCGTCATCTGCCCGTGCGCGTACGTCACCGTTGCACCTGGCACCAGGGCTTCGACTTCGGCCACCGTGCGCTCGATATCCGCCACCTTGTTGTGCAGGTAAAACACTTGCCCGCCGCGCTCGAGCTCGCGTTCAATCGCCGACTTGATGGCCCCAGCATTTTGCTCCATGACAAAGGTTTGAATCGGGTAACGGTTAGTCGGCGGCGTTTCGATCACCGACAGATCCCGCACGCCAAGCATCGACATGTTCAGCGTCCGGGGGATCGGGGTGGCAGTCAGCGTCAGCACATCCACGTTCGCCTTCATCGCCTTGAGCTTTTCCTTGTGCTTGACGCCAAAGCGCTGCTCTTCGTCGATGATGAGCAGGCCCAAATCATGGTAGTGCACGTCCTTGGACAACAGCCGGTGGGTGCCGACGACGATGTCCAGCTTGCCTGACGCCAGATCCGCCAGCGTTTTTTTTGCCTGTGCAGGGGTGCGAAAGCGCGACAGCATCCCCACTTCAACCGGAAAATCGGCGAAGCGGTCGAGCATGGTGTCGTAGTGCTGCTGAGCCAAGATTGTGGTGGGCACCAAAAAGGCGACCTGCTTACCGGCCTCGATGGCCTTAAAGGCGGCCCGCAGTGCCACTTCAGTCTTGCCGAAGCCGACATCCCCGACCAGCAAACGATCCATCGGCTGCGGTTTTTCCATGTCCTGCTTGATTTCCTTGGCCGAGCGCAGCTGGTCTTCGGTTTCCGGGTAAGGAAATTCGTCCTCAAACTGGTGCTGCAAGTCGTCGTCCGGCGGGAATGCGTAGCCGGGTTCGGCCTCACGCGCGGCGTAGAGTTTGATCAAATCGTCGGCGATGTCCTCGATCTTGGCGGCGACTTTCTTCTTGGTTTTCTGCCACTCGCTGCCGCCCAGCTTGTTGATGCGCGGCCGCTTGCCGTCCGCCGCCACGTACTTTTGAACCAGGTGCAGCTGACTGACCGGGATAAACAGCTTGTCCCCTTTTTGGTACAAGATCGTGATGTAATCCTGGTGGACGCCGTCGACTTCCAGTGTCTGCATGCCGACATACTCCCCGATCCCGTGGTTCACGTGCACCACGTAATCTCCTGGGTGTAAGTCGGTATAGGAGCGCAGTCGCTCGGCGTTGGCCAGGGTCTGGTGCCGGGCGCGGTGCTTCACCTTGGCGTTAAACAGCTCGTGTTCCGTCACCACCACCAGGTGCGCGGTCGGCAGCTCAAAGCCGTTGGCCAGCGTACCGGCCACGACCTGCTGCACCCCAGGCAAAAGCGCTTGGGGCTCTGAGATAACGGCATCGATGTCAAAATCGTGCAGCGTCTCGCTAAGCTTCTCCCGCCGCGCCTTTTCGGCCACGAGGTAAACGACCGTTTGCTTCTGCTTGCGCCAGCGGTCGGCCTCGGTTTTCAGCAGCGGCATCTGCGAGAAGAACTGTTGCACGTTGCGGGTCGCCACATTGGTCAGCGACTTCAGGCGAATGTTCCCCATCCCTTTTTGGAACAGGGACAAGTACAGATGCGTCCGGTGCTCGCCGCGGTCCAACTCCTGCAGGGTCACGGCCGCTGGCGCCTCTGCCAACTTGCCGCCTTCCTGCAGGCTGGCGTACCAGTCGGTGGTTTCCTGCAGCAGCGACACATCGGCGTCCGCCAGCTTGGTGTAATCGTCGTACACGACCAGCGCGTCTTTGGTTAAATAACTGCTCAGGCGCGATGGTTCTGGGTAAAGTGCAGGCATGTACAGTGCCAACGCATCGGGCCGCTCGCCGCGGCTCAGCTGGTCCGCCGCCTCAAGCAGTTCAGCGGTCAGTGCCTGCTTGGCTTCCTTTGTTTTGGCTTTGGCCTTGGCCTTGGTGCCTTGAGCCGCCAGCCGCGCCCCCGCCGCCTTCAGCGTTGCCGCTGAGGCAATCAGGTCCGTGGCCGGCGCGATGGTCACCTGCTTAAGGTTTTCAATGCTGCGCTGAGTTGCCATGTCAAAGCGGCGCAGCGAATCGACCGCCGTGTCAAACAGCTCGATGCGCACCGGGTCGTCCTGATTAAGTGGGTAAATGTCGATGATGCCGCCGCGGATCGCAAACTCCCCAGGGGCGGCCACCAAGTCGCTGCGCTGGTAGCCCATCGCGACCAGCTGACCGGCCAGCTTGGCCGGGTCGATGGCCGAATCCATGTCGAGTGTCAAGCTGGCCTGCTGCCAGGTCGATTGGGGCACCAGCTGACGCTTGAGGCCGGCGAGGCTCGTCACCACAATCCCCGGTTTGCCTTGCTGCAGCCAATTCAAGGTGTTGATGCGATCGTTGACAGTGTCTTTGGAGCTGACCGCAATTTCCGCGGCCAGCACGTCCTCAACCGGAAACGGCCACACCAAATCAGCTCCCAGCAGGCCGGTCAGGTCTGCCGTGAGCTCATCTGCGTGGTAGCGGTTATTTTCAATCACAAGCAGCTGCTTCTGGGTCTTTTTTAACGCGGCCGCCAAAAACAGCGTCTTCGCCGACCCATCCAGGCCCGTGACCAGGTGACGCCCAGCGTCGAGTCCTGGCCAAAGCGGGGCGAGTTCGGCGGTCTGCATCATCAACTCGATGAGATCCATGTTATCTCCTATCTAAACGTACTTTGGGGTGAGTATGCCACGCTGGCTGGCAAAACCCCAGCGGCGGCGTCCGGTTTAAGCCTTAATTATACTTGTTCATCAGCCGGTCAAAGCTCGTCCCGTGGACCCAGTCGTCGACGGCGAGCTGAAGCTTGTCCAGCCCGTTTAAGATCTCGACCTGGTCAGCCGGCGTGAACGGGGTCAGGACCCAATCCACGACCTTTTGCTTCTGCGGGTGCTGAATGCCGATCTTGGCGCGGTAAAAGTCCTGCGTCCCCAGCACATTGATGATCGACTTGATGCCGTTATGCCCGCCGGCTGAGCCTCTTTGCCGCAGGCGCAGGCGGCCCATCGCCATGTCCATGTCGTCTTGAATGATCAAGATCTCATCCTGCTGAAACTGGTAGAAGGCCTTGAGCTGGCCCACCGCGCGGCCGGAATCGTTCATGAACGTCTGCGGCTTGACCAGCAGGACCTTTTCACCGTCGACCCAGGCTGTGCCAGTGAGCGCGTTGAATTCCTGCTTGGCAATCGTCGTGTCATAGCGTTTAGCGAGCGCGTCCACGGCCATGAACCCGATATTGTGCTTGGTTTTAGCATACTGACTGCCTGGATTGCCCAGGCCTACGATCATTTTCAAAATTTTCCTCCTCGCCTGGCCGAAGCACGCAAAAAAGCGGGAGCTCCGCTTGCCAGGCCCGCTGTCTGTTTCTCATTATACCAGAGCTGCCAAGTCCGCACCGCACTATGCCCGTAAAATGAAACTGGGAGTGGAATGAAAACGCTTCATTTCAGTCAAAGAATTTTACGTATTTTGGGCAGACCAACCCAGCCCGGACGCTGGTGAATAGTTTCACGATAGCGCGGTATGATGCCGCCGACGTGCATTTTGAGCGTTCCATTAAGGGACGATTAATTTTCTGGAAATCCGTGCATCAATGAGCGAGTGTGGTATACTTTAAACTGAATTGCACACTGTACACATGAAAGGATGATATCACCGTGGCAAACACAAAGAAAGATCACCAAAAAGTAATTCTTGTTGGTGATGGTGCCGTTGGTTCCAGTTACGCCTATGCAATGGTATTGCAGGGCATTGCCCAAGAAATTGGGATCGTTGATGTTGTTAAGAACAAGACTAAGGGTGACGCGATTGACTTAAGCAACGCGCTGCCATACACCCAGCCGAAGACCATTTACTCTGCTGAGTACAGCGACGCTAAAGACGCTGACCTTGTTGTTATCACCGCCGGCGCACCGCAAAAGCCAGGCGAGACTCGCCTTGACTTGGTTAACAAGAACCTGAAGATTTTGAAGTCCATCGTTGACCCAATCGTCGACAGCGGCTTCAACGGGATCTTCCTGGTGGCTGCTAACCCTGTTGACATTCTGACCTATGCGACCTGGAAGCTTTCCGGCTTCCCGAAGAACCGCGTTATCGGTTCAGGTACTTCCTTGGATACCGCACGTTTCCGTCAGTCGATCGCTGAGATGGTCGGCGTTGACGCCCGTTCGGTCCACGCTTACATCATGGGCGAACACGGTGACACCGAATTCCCTGTATGGAGCCACGCCAACATCGGTGGTATCAAGATTTCTGAATGGGTCAAGGAACACCCAGAAATCGATGAAAGCAAGCTGGTTGACATGTTCACTGATGTCCGCGACGCTGCTTACAAGATCATCGAACTGAAGGGCGCGACCTTCTACGGGATCGCCACTGCCCTGGCCCGGATCTCTCAGGCCATTCTGGACGATGAAAATGCCGTTCTGCCACTGTCCGTATACATGGACGGCCAGTACGGCCAGCACGATATCTTCATTGGTTCTCCTGCCGTGATCAACGCCAACGGGATTTCAAGCATTCTTGAAATTCCTTTGACCGACCACGAACAAGAATCCATGAACAAGAGTGCTTCTCAGCTGAAGAAGATCATCGACGACGCGTTCGCAAAGAACGACATCGAGACTCGTCAGTAATTCTGATTCGCATTCAAACGAAAGCGTCGCCTGCGGGTGGCGCTTTTTTTGCTAGGTACGATGACCATTGTCCTGTGGTATGATAAAGCAATGAGAATGCGATCCAATACGGGGAACTTGGAGGAATGAGTATGTTGATCAAGTCACTGGTTCAAAAGAAAGCCGATCTGACGACAGTCAAGGAGACGGACACGCTGGCACAGGCACTGGCGACGCTGGAAGACTCCGGCTTCCGCTGCGTGCCGATCCTGGACGAAAGCGGCCAGATCTTCCGCGGCAACATATACAAGATGCACATTTACCGCCATAAATCCCAAGGCGGCGACATGTCGCTGCCAGTGACCTACCTGCTGAAGAACGCCACCAAGACAATTCCGGTTGATGCACCGTTTTTCAAGGTGTTTTTCAACATTAAGGACCTGCCGTACATCGCCGTGTTGGACGAAAACGCCAACTTCTACGGCATTCTCACCCACTCGCGACTGCTTGCTATGCTGTCCGAATCCTGGAACATCGACGTTGGCTCGTATGTGCTGACCGTCATGTCCTCCGGGCAGCGCGGCGACTTGGCTGCCATGAGCAAGATCCTTGCCAAGTATGTCTCAATTTCCGGCTGCTTAACGCTGGACGCCAAGCAGGAAGAAATCGTGCGCCGCACCCTGTTCACTCTGCCTGCTGGCATTGACGAGGCCACCCTCAACACCTGCGTGGCTAAACTCGAGCGCAAGGGGTTCCGGGTCGCGGAGATCGATGACTTGCAAAGCGGCCAACCGCTGCGCGTCGACGAGGAACTATAATTTCAGGCGGACGCAAACACGCCGTCAACCCCAGTGATGCTGGCGTTGGCGGCGTGCTTTTTAATTGTTGAGTTATTGCACGCGCTTGGAGAAGTGCACGGCCTTGTCGATCAGGTACATCACCGGCCAGGAAATGACCATGATGACCAGCTCGGACAAAATCAACTCGCCCAACGTGAGCATCGACGCCCCACCGAACCAGGCCATGTGCCCGGTCAGCACAATCTCGATCCAGATCAGGAACATCGTCAGGCTCATGGTGCAGACGGTGAGCAACTGGCGCTGCCAGACCTTCGTTAGCTTTTGCCCTAGCGCCGCGACCAGGCCCAGCCCGATCAGGCTTTGCCCGCCGCCGAACAGCACGTCCAGCCAGCCCATCGGCGAAAACAGAGCGTTGTAAATGACCACGCCGATCACGACCCCAAACAGGTACTTGCGGTTGAAGGCGACCAAGTGGTTCAACGCCTCGGAAATGCGGAACTGGATCGCGCCGCTAGCCAGGTTGAACACGCCCGGCACGACTGACAGCACAATGTAAAGCGCAGCGACGAGCGCGTTCACGACCAGCGTGCGCGTCCTAGTCTGATTATTCATCAATGATACCTCCTAGTTTTTTTACGTGGGATGGATTGCGAACCACGACTCCCCAGTTTCCCATGAATGCGGCGCGCTGTCCACTGAATTACCGCTTTTTCTGAAAAGTGATTGGTCATTAACTGCATTATGCCGTACACTGAAAGGGAGTGGTGCAAAGCGCCACAAACATCTCAAAGAAAGCAGGCATACGATGACAGAAGCAACAGCTTACCGGCTGAAACAAATCATGACTCAAGAACATCTGAGTCTGACCCAGGCGGCAAAGCAGATTGGGATCTCGGCTTCCAGCATGCGCAAAGTGCTGAAAGACACGACGATGAGCCGGCCGATCACGTTTAAGATCAACCGCTTCATCGAAGAGCACCCGGTCCAACAAGCTAAGAACAGCTTCACCATCTTTGACTCTGCCGAAGAAGAAGCAAAATCTGCAGCCCCGAAGAAAACTCGTTCAGCGGCCAAGCAGTCGCAGACCCCTTCGCCAGAATCAAAAACCGAAGCGCAATCACACCCGCAAGCTAAGCAGGCAGTAAAACAAGGCACGCAGAAAGACAGCCAAAAGCAGCCGCAAAGGCCGGCCAAGCAGTCGCAAAACGCCAAGAATCAAGCGGCGAAAAACGACGCCCAAGGCGAAAAACCGCGCCGGCGCGGACGCCGTCAGCAGACGGATAACGCTCAAGCGCAGCCTGGCAAGCAGACTCAGACCAAGCAGGCCCAAGGTCAAGGCGAAAAGCCGACGCAGCAGCGCCGCGCAATGACCACTAAAGCTCAGACACAGCCGCAAACGACGGCCAAGGCAACGCAGGAGTCTGCCGGCGAGCAAAAGAGTCGGCCAAGCCGCCGCGCACGCAAAGCCGAGGCCCCGGTCGAGGAGCAGCAAACGGCCCGCACCAGTGCCAAAACCGCGCAAGGCCGCGCCTCAAGACGGCAGAAAAACCGCGCTGATCAGCCGCGGCCGCAAAGCGAGGCCGCAGCCCCGCAGTCCGCGGCCGTGGAGTCTGCGCCAAACACCCTTACGGCGCCAAGTGCAAGCACGCCAAGCGCCAAGCCGGTGGTCGCTGCCACCAAGGCTGAGGCACCGCGCGAAACTGCGCACCCCGATAGTCGCCCCACCCGTCAGGATCACACCATTTTGATTTACATGGATGAATCCTTTGGCGGCGGCTCGGACTATCAGCGCAACATGTCGATTGGGGCCACGGTGGTGGATCCCGATGACGAAGAAGCCTTGAAGCCATTCATGCAGACCCTGTACCCGTTTGGCTGGCAGCCAGGCGACGAAGTCAAGGCCCGCGGCAAGGCGCGTGAGCAGCTGGAAGCGATGCTGCAGCACGCCAACACCGACCGCGCCGCGACTTACGCGGTGTACTCTCCGCTTTCCGACACTGGTAACTTCTCCTTGAGCTTCGGCATTTTGTATCCTTACGTTGCCGCCTTGATTCGGATTTTGGGCGCCTTGCCGACGCTGCCGACCAAAGTGCGCGTCGCGATGGATCAGCGCAGTGAGATCACTGACGAACAGTTGGCGATGGCTGCCCGCATGCTGCACGCGTACGTGAAGGCCCAAACTGGCAACGACGTCATCTTTATGTTCCGCACCACCGATTCAAAGCAAACCATCGGTGTGCAGTACTCCGACTTCGTCTCCCACGCGGCCATGATTTTCGGCCCTGACCAGATCAAGAACGCCGGCATTCACAAGTTGCCAGCAATCGGCACCCAGCTGGGCGATCAGCTGCAGTTGTTTGCCATGGTCGGTCTGCAGAAGTACCTGCTTGACGACGGTCCCGTCCAGGACGAGGCGCCACAGCCGTTCAAGAATCCGCTGCTCAACGCCGCCGACCGCATGACGCACCTCGCCGAAAAGGCGACCGACATGCCCGACGTGCCAGAAGACACCTTCGCGCAGGCCAAGCTGGTGGTCAATCAGCTGCTGCAGATCGCGCCGGGTTCCGTCGCCGGGGCGATCAACAAGATGCCGTTCCAGAGCTGGTACGACATTCTCGCCCGCACCGCCGCAATTTTGCACTACACCGACGAGTCCCTGCCGCCGTTCCGGATCGATCCGGACGCGATGCAGATTGCCACGGATGCGCTTAACAACATCCAAGCACTGCTTGCCGGCGCCCGTTAGACCAAACAGCGAACACGCCAGCCGCAAAAATGCGGCTGGCGTGTTTTTTTGCTATAGCTTGAGGTTCCATGCTGGCAGGACTGTATTACGGTTGACCTTCTTGATCAGCTTGCCAATTTGCGGCTGCTGGTAAGCCTTGACCACTTTCTGGTAAGTCTTGTTGTGAATGTCGCCCTTGCGCGCCGCCACCACATTGATCCACGGCTTGCTGGCCTTGGTGACTTTAGCCCGGTACAAGGCCTTGTCCGGATTCAGCCGGGCGTCAGCGGCAATGCCTGAGTTGATGATGGCAATGTCGACATCCGGCAAAGAGGTCGGAATCAGATTCGGATCCAGTTCCTTGATTTTCAGCCCCAGCTTGTTGCTTTTGATGTCATGAAGCGTCGGCAGCGCCTTGTTGTCCAGCGTGATCAGCTTGGCGTCTGCCAGCAGCTCCAAAGAACGCGTCTCGTCAGTCGAGTCGTTGGGGATCGCCACGCTGGCGCCCTTCTTCAGCTGCTTCAAACTGGTCAGCTTCTTGGAATACACGGCCAGTGGCGCAATCACGGTGTCCCCGATCGGCGTCAGGGAGCTTTTGTGATCCTTATCCCAAGTCGCAAGAAAAGAGCGCTGCTGGGTGGCGTTCAGGTCCAGGTCCCCATCGCGCAAGGCGATGTTAGGTTGGTTGTAATCCGAGAACTGGACAATTTTCAAGTCGATGCCCTGTTTTTTGAGGTTGCCGGCGACCGTCTTCCAGACGCCGCCTTTATCCGACCCGACAATGCCGAGCTTGACCGTGGTTTCCTTCTGCGCGCTTTTGCCGCATGCAGTCAGACTGAACACCGCAACCAATGCCAACACCAAACCAACCCATTGACCTTTTTTCATCCTTTTTCCTCCTTATGAAACGCAAAAAGCCCGCTCCTTCTTGTTAGAAGTGAGCGGGCCCACGGTACCATTCTAATTTGATCGCCAAAAGCGATCCTCACCAGTCCATCAACTGGGAGCACGAAAATGGGTGCCGACCAGCCGCCTTCGGATTCATCCAGCGGCCCAGATATCGCGCCATATTCACACGCGGCGGCCTGGCCCGCTTCCATCTGCTCGGGTTTTCTGTTCAGGCCTCAGCGCGTTACTCACACGATTGCGTTTCAAGTATTGATTTATGTGTTTCAGGATACCACACCATTCTCTAATGTCAATCTCACTAAAAAGTCATGATTGTTTGGTCGGCGTTACGCCTGCTCAGGAAACGGTGCCACTGACACGCGCGGCAGGCGCTCACTCAACCCACAGGCGATTTCATAGTGGATTGTGTGCGCATAGTCTGCGATATCCTGCAGTGTGATTTCGTGTTCACCGCTGCGCCCGACTAGCGTGACCGGCGTCCCAGTTGCCACCTCACCGGGCAGCCGAATCATGAACTGGTCCATGCAAACACGCCCCACGATTTCGCAGAACGTTCCGTTGACCAGCACGTGGAAGCCCTGCAGGCGGCGCTGCCAGCCATCCGCGTAGCCCAGCGGCACGGTCCCGATCCACTCTGGCTTTTCGGCGTGGTAGGTTGCCCCATAGGACACGGCTTCACCCGCATCGATCTGTTTGACGAAACTCAGGGTCGACGTCAGCGTCAGCGCCGGCTCCAGCGGGTACGGTGTGGCTTCGATCGCACGCCCGGAGGGGTTCAAGCCGTACATGGCCACCCCAAAGCGCACCAAGTTGCAATCACAGGCCGCATGCCACAGGCTCGTCGCGGAATTGGCGACGTGCACATAACGCGGCCGCTTGGGCAGGGCCGCGAGAAATTCTTTAAACCGCGCCACTTGCAGGTTAAAGTACGCCGGATCTGGATCGTCAGCCGTGGAAAAATGGGTGAACAGTCCCGTGATTTTGAACTGGTCGCCATGGTCAGTCGCCAGTGCGGCGGCCGCCTTCAAGTCCGCCACCTGGCGAAAACCGATGCGCCCCATGCCGGTGTCCAGTGCGAGGTGCACATGCAACGGCGGCAGGTCACTACCGGCAGTCAGTCCAGGCAGTGCCTGCGTGAGCCACTCCGTGCTGCCCACCGGCACGGCGATGTGATTGGCTGCAGCAATCGGCGCATAGGCCGGCTCGATGATCCCAAGTACCAGAATCGGCAGGGTAAAACCCGCCCGCCGCAGCGCCAACGCCTCGTCCAAAACGGCCACGCAAAAGCCGGTCGCCCCAGCTGCCTGCGCCACCCGCGCCACCCGCAGCAGGCCATGGCCGTACGCGTCGGCCTTCACGACTGCAAACAGCTCGGTACCCTGCGGCAGCCCCGCGATTGCATGCTGAACGTTGTGTGCGATTGCCGTCTCATTGATCAGCACCTGGCTAGGGCGCAATTTTGCCGTGACCATACTCATTGTGCAGCCTCCTCAAGAATCACTTCTGTCATCACTAAACTGGCGGTGTGGGAAATAGACACCAGCGCGCGCCCAGCGTATGGGTGCTTCGTCACCACCGGCTTGCCGGCCGGATCATCCAGGGTTTCCACGGCGTGCAACGCGACTTTGCCGATTCCGGTGCCGTACGCTTTGGCGTAGGCCTCTTTCACCGAAAAGCGGCCGGCGAGGTACTCGATCGCCCGCTGGCCGGAGTACTGCTGATAAATCGCCAGCTCGGCGTCTGTCAGCACCTTTTGGGCAAAGTCTGGATTGCGCGCTTGCGCCGCCTTGATCCGCTCAAGCTCCGTCAGATCGACGCCGATCTCATGTATCATCCCGTCACACCCTTTCTGGTTTGATTATAGGCTAGCCAGTGGCGATTGTCGTCAGTCGCCGGCTGAAACTTGGTCACTTTGAAGTGAAACAAGCCAAGCAAAAAGCCCAGGCACGAGGCCTGGACTCAGTGAAAAACTTATTTGCTGCGGAAGGTGCGCTTGGCGCCTTGGCGTTCGGAGCGCTTTTCGGAGAAGCGGTGCGACTTATCAAAGTCGCGCTTGCCCCGAGAGCTGCTGCGGCCGCCATTGTGGTTGCTATTGCCGCGGTAGCCGGAATGGCCACCCTTGCCGCGATAACCGCCACCACTGTGACCGGCATGGCCATGATGCGGCAATGGCCGCTCAGGCGTGATCTTGACTGGAACCGCACTGGCATCATCTGGGCTGACCGCCTTGATGTACGCGGAGACCAGATCAAGCGGGGTGTATTCCTCAAGCAGTGCTTCGGCCATCGGCTGGTATTTCTCCAGGTCATCGGTGTCCGCGAGCTGAGCCTTGATGGTTTCAAGCCCAGTGGACACTTGGCCGATGAAGGCTTCTTTTTCGGTCGGCGGCTTGAGCGGGGTCATCCGCTTCTTGGTCAGCGCCTCGATGGTGCGCAGGTATTCGACCTCGTTGGGGGTCACCAGGGTGACCGACACACCCTTGCGCCCGGCCCGACCTGTCCGGCCAATGCGGTGCACGTATGAATCCGGGTCCTGCGGAATATCGTAGTTGTAAACATGAGTGACCCCGGAAATATCCAGGCCGCGCGCCGCAACGTCGGTGGCGACCAGAAAGTCGAGTTCGCCGGCTTTGAACTGGCGCAGCACGCTCATGCGTTTTTGCTGGCTGAGGTCACCGTGAATGCCTTCTGCCTTATAGCCGCGCGCCTTGAGCCCGCGCGTCAGTTCATCGACGCGCCGCTTGGTCCGCCCAAAAATCAGGGTCATCTCCGGCGACTGCACGTCGAACAGCCGCGTCATGACGTCGAACTTTTCAAAGTCCTTCGCGCGAACGTAGTACTGATCGACGGTGTCCGCAGTCAGCTCCTTGGACTTGATCTTGACGGTGATCGGGTCGTTCATGAATTTGTTGGTCAGGCGCATAATCTGCGCCGGCATGGTGGCGGAAAACAGCAAGGTCTGACGACCGGCTGGCGCCTGCTCAACGATTTTTTCAATGTCATCGATGAAGCCCATGTCGAGCATTTCGTCGGCTTCGTCGAGCACCAGGTGCTTGAGGTTAGCCAGCTTCAGTGTGTGGCGATTGATGTGATCGAGCAAACGGCCGGGGGTCCCGACGACGACCTGCGGGTGATCCGCTAGGCCGCGGATCTGCCGGCGCATGTCAGCGCCGCCGTACACGGCTTGCACCTTGATGTGCTTGTCCGTGCCCAGGCGGTAAATCTCCTCTTGGGTCTGAACGGCCAGCTCACGCGTTGGTGAAATCACCAGCGTCTGCACTGAGCGGTCCTCTTTGTCGATCATTTGGATCAGTGGCAGACCAAACGCGGCCGTTTTACCGGTCCCGGTTTGCGCCTGGCCGATCACGTCCTTGCCCTGCAGCACCAGCGGAATGGTCTGAGCCTGAATCGGTGTTGCCTCTTCAAACCCTGACCGTTCGATGGCCTTGAGCATGTCCTGATCTAAACCTAATTCGTTAAATTTCAAGCAGTTCCTCCTTGAAGCGATTGCTTCGCTCGTTTACAAATCAGAGCGAAGCGTGAGGGCCCTGCATTTGTAAAATTCATTGTATTTGAAATGCCTTTTCAGAAAAGCATCTGGACTAGCTTACCATGAATGAGCCTGATACACAAGCGGCGCCCGGGAAAGCCAAGGCCGGGTGCCGTGTTCGCCCCCGCCCCTGCCAGCCCGTTTGCAAGCTTCGGCAAGGGCAAAAAAAGTCCCAGCGCCAGGCAGCGCCGGAACAATCAATTCACCGTTAGTTAGCCAACAAGTTCACCAGTGTGGCCTCTGACAAAAACGGCATGAATTTGCGTGCCGCCTTGCCGTTGCCTTGCCGACTCAGCTGCCGGACGTGGTCAGCCAGCACGGTTTCGGAGACAAACGGCGCCAGCGCGGTCAGGTCATCGGCAGTCAAATCTGCCTGGGCCCGCGTCGTAAACAGCTCATTGACGACATTGTGTGACATAAACGGCAGCAGCTTTTTCACGGCGTTTAATGACCCGCGCGCTTTCAGCAACTGGCTACCCAACTGGTCGTTTGACGTAGTCTGCCGAAACGGCGCCAGCTTGAACAGCTCCTCCAGGTGATCGTCGTCAGCTGGCACGCCGGCCGCAATCACTGCGTCCAGATCGGCCGTGGCCATGAATGGGGCAATTTGCACCAGCATCTGCGCAAACCCCGGCTGCGCGATTTGCGCCATGACCTTTTCCTTCAGCGTGGTGCTGCTCAAAAACGGCGCAATCTCTTTCAGGGTGGTCAAATTCGGCGACAGACGGGCCGCCTTTTGTTCGACCTGCGTGGGTTTCATCACCGGGGCCGCCTCGGCCAAGGTCCGCGCGTCAACCGGCGCGCTTTCGTCATCCATGATGGTGACGGTGCGGGCGCCTTCCGCCCCGATCAGGTCGTCCAGGTTCAAGTCCAGCACCTTTGCCAGCTGGGCGTACTTATCGATATCGGGCAGCGACTGGCTGCGTTCCCAGTTGGAAACGGCTTGATAGGACACATTGAGCTGGTCCGCGAGCGCACTTTGCGTCATATTCTTCGCCTTGCGGCCGGCTGCGATCTGTTGGCCAATATGGCGCGCATCAAAAATTTGCATGATTGATTCCTCCTTGCGGCTTTGCCGCGTTTGCGTTTGGTTAACGCTGCTTTCAGCCTAATCGCAGATTTGCTTTTTGCCTATCAACCAGTGCTTGAGTTGCCGCTTGACTTACCGCTTGAGTTGTTTTGAAACACAAAAAGCGGCGCTTCGCCGCTTTTGTCAGTTTATTCTGCCCCTTCGATCAGCGCCTGCAACACTTTTTCTAAGTGCAGGCCATGGCTGGCCTTGAGCATCACTAAATCGTCGTGGACGATGTGGTCTTCCAGCGCCACGATTAGGCGCCGCTGCTCGGCCTTGGGAAAATAGTGCACGTGCTCTGGCGCGTACTTGCCAGCCAGTGCCTCTTTTAGGGCAATGATTTCGTCGCCGTAAAGGTAAACGTCCTGGATCTTGGCCGGGTCAAGCGCCGACGCCACGCTGGCGTGCAGCGCTGCGCTGGCATCGCCCAGCTCCAGCATGTCGCCCAGCACCGCAATCCGGCGGCCGCGGCACGGAAACTCGGCAAAATCATTCAAAACTGCCTTCATCGCTGTCGGATTGGCGTTATAGACATCGGACAAAATCGGCTCGCCGGCATCCCCGGTCACCCACTGGGTGCGATTTTTGGTTACCGGGAAATTTTTGAGCGCGGCCTGAATTGCCTCGGGTTTAATGTGGAAACGGCGGCCGACCAAAATGGCGGCCAGCGCGTTAGCGACGTTCCACTCGCCCATCATCGGGATCGAAAAGCGCAGATCCGGCCAGCGCGAAAGTGAAAAATCGGTTTGTGTCTCGCCGGCCTTGATGTCCCGCGCGTACAAAATGTTGTCAGGGTTCAGGCCGAACGTTTTTTGATCCTGCGCGATGTGCTCGGCGCGCTCGCGCAACAGCGGCTCATCGCCGTTGTAAATGAACAAGCCGTCTTCTTTCAGCCCGTTTGTGATCTCCATTTTGGCATCGGCAATCTTGTCGCGGGTCTTGAAGAACTCGATGTGCGCCTCGCCAATCATGGTGATCACCGCAACGTCCGGTTCGACCAGCTTGGATAATTTGTCCAGCTGCCCAGGCCGATCCATGCCCATCTCAACAACCAGCACCTCGGTATTGGTATCCATCGACAGGATGGTCATCGGCACGCCGATTTCGTTGTTGTAATTATCCTGCGTCTTGATCACGTGGTACTGGGTGGCCAAAATAGCCGCGGTCATATCCTTGGTCGTCGTCTTGCCGTTACTGCCGGTGATGGCCACCACCTTGGGGTTGACCTTCATCAGCAGGTAATACCGGGCAAGGTCGTTCAAGGCCTTAAGCGGATCTTGCACGACCAGCTGCGGTAAGGCGGTGCCGACCGGCGCGTGGCCCGCCTGCACAAACGTGGCAGCGGCGCCCGCCTTTTCAGCGGCGCCGATAAAGTCATGGCCGTCGCGCTCGCCCATAATGGGCACAAACAAATCTCCCGGGTGCAGCTTGCGCGTGTCAAACGCGACGCCCGTGACTGTGGGCGCGACCGGATCCGGCACTGCATAATGCGCACCGACGACCCGTGCGATCTCACTTAACTTCATTTTCATTGTAAAGTCCCCCACCTGTTGATAAACACAGCGGTAACATTGTAGCGCAACGGCTACTGATCCGCCACTGTTTTCAGGCGGAGGCGCCATTGATTAGTGGCGCGAGTCAAAGCGACTTCGCCAATTTCTTCCAGCCCGTCTTGGTCCAGCGGCTGCTCGAGCACGAAGCGCCGACGGACCCGGTGTAGCGGCACCTTGACCTGCGTGCGGGAAAACTTGGTCTTCGAAAAGTCCATCAAAACGCCGTCTTCAAACAGCGGGTACAAGTCGGCAAGCACGCTGGTCGGCACCTGCGGGAAGTGCTGGGCGCGCAGCCGCAACCAGAACGGCTGATCGTTGGCGGCCAGGCGCAGGTGCCGGACGATTCCGGCGGCCAGCGTCACGCTGAAACGGTCAAGCGTGCGGAAGTACATGGTCACCTGACCATCCTGCAGCGGTAAAAAGACCAGCTCATTTTGTAGCTTGTAGTAAAATGGCGGGGTGATATGCGTTTTGGCAAAGCCCAAGTAAAGCAGCTCGGCAATTTCTGTCGGCAACAGATCCCGCAGGTAGCTGGCATGCTTGTAATCGAGCCAGCTGCGAGTACGGGCGGCCTTGCTGCGCAGAAAATCGGTGACCGCCGCCTCACCTGAGACCTCGTTGAACCCCGTGTGCGGGTCAATGAACTCATCCTCGTCGACCGGCGGCAACAGCAACAGGTGCCGAAAAGGCGTCGGTGTGGCGTTGAGCACGTCACTGGCCGACAAGCCTGCCGTTTTGAACATGTTCGCCAGCGGCTCGTAATGAACATAGACAATATTATTCCGCATCGTAGTCTCCACTCTCCAGCCCAATTATACAGCTTTCTTGCTGACCTCGCCCGGTATCTGGGCATTTAGAAAGGATGATCCTGATGATCCCATGGCCGCCTGCAGTGACTCCGCTCACGGCGCTGCCGACAATCCCGCGAGACCCGCGCGTGCCTGAGGCGTACTTTGCCATGGTCCAAACAGGCCAGTGGCCGCGCCGTGACTTCTGCCCGACTCCAGAACCGACCAGCGAATCGCTGACCGGCGCCGCCATTCACGCGTTCGCGGGGCCTGGTCCACGCCTGGCCTCCCCGCTGCCAGACCACTTGCTGCCGTTTGCCGCAGACGGCGCGCGGTATTGGTGCTTTGATCTGACCACGCCGGGCCCGGCGATCCGCTACATCGACTGGGAAGTCGACCAGTGGCTGACCGTGGCTGACAGTTTTGCGCAATTTTTAAACCAACTCAAGTGGGTCACACCCATACTCACAGCCGCGCCGACCGCTCAGGAATTTGCGCATGCCGCTTTGATCACCGACGCCGCGGCGCTGCCTGCGCTTTGCGACTATGCCCGCACCACTTTTGCCGCTGAGCACTACGGCGAGTGGTTAGCCTACTGGCTCACTCAGCCCGGGCTCGCCGGTCCCGCGCAGGCCGAGCTTGACTTTGCGCGCCAGTTTCGCTGGGCCGCTTTTTCTCCAGCGCTCAGACAGCGCCTGGCCGCCTGGCTCTAACGGCGAAACTGGAATGCGGCAAGCCACTTCACGTCTTTTTTGACCTGGAAGTAGGCAAAAACCGACAGCGCCAGGGATCCGAACACGTCCGCGAAGAGGTCGCCCATCGTGTCCATCAGCGCCGCTCGCCCGGCCAGCAGCACGCCATGGGCCATGTAGCGCTGCATGTTCAGCCCCAGCAGACCGTCAAACGTGAACTCATAGAACTCCCAAAAGACACCGATTGTCGCGCCAAACGTGAACGCAAACAGTGCGATCAAAAGCGGCGAGGTCGTCTTCAAGCGCTCCTGCGGCGTCAGCGCACAGAAAATCGCCATGCCCAGCCCAGCCAGCATCGCGGCTGAAAACAGGTGCAGGAATTTATCCCAGTACGGAATGTTGTAGAACTGCATCCCTGTCCCGAGCAGCACTGAACCCAGAATGAAAAGTTCAAAGATCAGCTTCAGGATGGGCGGAAACTGAAAATGAAACCCCCGCTCGAGCACAGGTGGCAGCAGGGCCAGCACGATACCGGCTGTGACTTGCCCGAGCAGGCCGGCCTGGCCAGGGTATATGGGCTGCCCCATCAACAGTTTCGGCAGGCAAACGGCGATGTATACCAGTGCTCCCACCACATTCAATCCGTACAACCATTTCACTAGTTTCGTCATAAGCACTCCTTTTGCTTTTAGTCTACTGAAGGCCGCCGCCACTTGGCAAGGGCGAGCTGCCATTTGTTCACTGACGCAATCAAGTCGTTGACTTAGGCCACTTCAAGCGACGATTGGGGCAAAAAAAAACCACCATCGCTGGTGGAAAAGTTTGGGGGAACTTTTTTGGGAGTGTAAGTTAATGTGTAAGCTTAAGGCAAAATCACAACCGCCTTAATATGGTTTCATTATATAACGTCACTTGCGGATATCTGTTCAACTTTCATAAATAAAACTTGTAATAATGAACTGCCCCAAGTAAAGCCCGGCAGCGCGGCATTTGCCAGCCAAAATCACCGTTTTTTTTACAGCCAAAAGGTTGCTTACCGCCACCGGGCCACAATCGGGCTTCAACTTGGCAACAGAGGAGCAGCCAGCAGCTCCGCATGTCAGACTGTACGCCGTAAGCGACTACAGTCTGAGCAACGCCAAAGGCCTCACCGCCAAAAAACGGCGGCAATGCCTTTAGCTAGGCTGTCTGTCCCCCTCAGGGCGCCGAGTCGCCGCACCTTACAAAAAAAACTCATCCGCAGATGAGTTTGTCGTTGCCTGAGGTTACTTTTCGGTTTTGAAACCGTACTTCTTGTTGAAGCGATCAACACGGCCGTCAGCCTTGCTGAACTTCTGCTTACCCGTGTAGAACGGGTGAGAATCGGAAGAAATTTCAACGCGGACCAATGGGTACGTGTTACCGTCTTCCCATTCGATGGTTTCAGAAGACTTCTTCGTTGAGCCGGACAGGAACTTGTAGCCGGTCGAGGAGTCCAGGAACACAACTGGGTGATAATCTGGGTGGATACCTTGCTTCATAATATCTTCTCCTTTGCCCTAAGCCATTGCCTGACCTAGAGATTACTTGTGATACACAACTTTAGCATTTTATCATGCAGGCGAAAAATGTGCAATCAGTTTTCAGCCCGCAGTGCCTCCTCGGCGGGCGCGGCTTCGTCGATCAACTCGACGTCGGCGCCCAGATTGCGCAGCTTCATGATGACGCGATCGTACCCGCGCAAAATGTTCTCCGCCTTGGTGATGGTGGTGTCGCCTTCTGCCATCAGACCGGCGATCATCAGACACGCGCCCGCGCGAATCTCCTCGGCCGCCACTTCGCAGCCCTCTAAGTGATCGGCGTGGTGGACGATGATCACATCATTTTCGATGGTGATGTCCGCGCCCATTCGCACGAGTTCAGGAATGTGCCGCACCCGTTTGGGGTACAAGGTGTCAATGATGATGCCTTCGCCGTGCGCCTTGAGCATCAGCGGCGTGATCGGCTGCTGCAGATCCGTGGCAAAGCCTGGGTACGGCAGTGTCTTGACCTGCACCATTTTCAAATCACCGGACGGATAGACGAAGATGCTATCCTCGCCAACGTCCATCACCACGCCCATTTCCTCAAGCTTCGCCAAAAAGGCGTCCAGGTGCTCCGAGATGATGTTTTTGACGTTGACCCCATCGCCCACTGCAGCGGCCATGGCCAGGTATGTGCCGGCCTCGATGCGGTCGGGAATGATGGTGTGGGCATTATGCGCTGCCAGCTGCGCAACGCCTTCGATCCGGATGGTGTCGGTGCCGGCGCCGCGAATTACGGCGCCCATGTTATTCAAGTACGTGGCCAGGTCGATGATTTCCGGCTCCTTGGCCGCGTTTTCGATCACCGTGTGGCCATGGGCCGTGACGGCTGCCAGGATCACGTTGATGGTCGCCCCCACCGAGGAAATATCAAAGAAAATGCGGGCGCCGTGCAGGCCTTCCTTGGGCGCCGTGATGGAAATGGCGCCGTGATCATTGGTCACCGTGGCGCCAAGGGCCTCGAAGCCCTTGATGTGCTGATCAATGGGCCGCGGCCCGATGTCATCGCCGCCGGGCAGGCCGACAACTGCGCGGCCGAAGCGGCCGAGCAGCGCACCCATAAAGTAGTACGAGGCCCGCAGGCTTTTGATTTTACCGCTTGGCAGCGGCACATTTTGAATGTGCGATGGGTCGATGCGCAGCACGCAGTCGGCAAACGTCGAGGACACGTTCATTTCGTCTAAAATTGCCATCAGGTTGGTCACATCTTGGATCACCGGCACCGATTCTAGGGTGACCGGGGTGCGGGACAAGATCGCAGCCGGAATCAAGGCCACGGTACTATTCTTTGCCCCGCCGATCACAACGGTGCCGGAAAGCTTTTTGCCTCCGTGGATCAGCATATTTTTCATTTAGTCTTTTCCTCACTAATACGAGCACAGCGCCCTTAGGCGGTCAGGTAGGCTGAAGCTGGCCTCGAATAATTGCTTCAATTAGTTACGAATACTGGTAGGATGATGCGTGATAAAAATCGCATTCACCGTTATATTCTAATGAACTGCAGCGCAAAACACAACCCGAAATGACCAGTCTGACGCGGCTTTCACGAAAATTAAGCTGGCAGTCAAAGCAAAAAAGTGCCAGCCGATTGGGCTGGCACTGAAGGCCTTAGGCTTAGTAGTTGCCGGCGGCTTTGATAAACGCCTTGAACAGACCTTCCGGCTTGTCCGGACGTGACTGGAATTCCGGATGGTACTGCGGTGCCACGAAGAACTTATTTTTCGGGTACTCGATGATCTCCATCAGGCGGTTGTCCGGGCTAGTGCCGGAGAACACCAAGCCCTTGGCTTCAAGCGCTGCGCGATACTTGGTGTTGAACTCGTAGCGATGACGGTGACGCTTTTGAATCTCCGGCACGTTGTCGTAGGCGGCCGCAGCGACCGAACCCGGCTTCAGCACGCACGGGTACAATCCCAGGCGCAGAGTACCGCCAAGGTTTTCCAGGTCCTTCTTGTCCTGCATGATGTCGATCACGGGATCTTTGACGTCCTTGTCGACCTCGGTGGTGAAGGCGTCCGTGATGCCGGCCATGTCGCGGGCAAACTCAATGGAGGCCATCTGCATACCCAGGCAAATGCCGAAGAACGGCACGTCATTTTCACGCGCGTACTTGATGCTGGTGATCATGCCTTCCAGGCCGCGGTCACCGAACCCGCCGGGCACCAGAATGCCGTCGAAGCCTTCCAGCTTCTCCTTAACGTTGTCTTCGGTAATGTCGTCCGCCTGAAACTTGACCAGATCAATGTTGGCGTTCCAGAAGTAGCCGGCGGATTTTAGAGCCTCAGTGACGGAAATATAGGCGTCCTTCAGCTCAATATACTTGCCAACCAGCGCAATGCGCACCGTGTCCTTCAGGCTGCCAATGCGGTCGACCATACCCTGCCATTCGGTCATGTCGGCCTGCGGCGTGTCAAAGCCAAAGTGGTCCACGACGCGCTGATCCATGCCCTGCGCCTGCATGGCCAGCGGCACTTGGTACAGGATCTTGGCGTCGCGGGATTCGATGATGGACTCGACCGGCACGTCAGTAAACAGCGCGATCTTCTTCTTCATTGAATCGGTGACCGGCTTTTCGGTGCGCAGAACCAGCATGTCCGGCTGAATGCCGACATTGCGCAGTTCCTTGACACTGTGCTGGGTCGGCTTGGTCTTCATTTCACCAGCGGCGCGCAGATACGGGATCAGGGTCGCATGAATGTAGTACACATTCTCCGGGCCGACGTCCTTTTTCATCTGGCGAATGGCTTCCAAAAACGGCTGGGACTCGATGTCGCCGACCGTGCCGCCGATTTCCGTGATGATCACGTCGGAGTCGGTGTGCGTTGCCGCGCGCATGATTTTCTCCTTGATCATGTTGGTGATGTGCGGGATCACTTGCACCGTCGCGCCAAGATACTCGCCGTGGCGCTCGCGGTTGAGTACTTCAGAGTAGATCTTGCCGGTGGTGACGTTGCTGTACTTGTTCAGGTTGATATCGATGAAGCGTTCGTAGTGGCCAAGGTCGAGGTCGGTTTCTGTGCCGTCATCGGTGACGAACACTTCCCCGTGCTGGTATGGGTTCATGGTTCCCGGATCGACGTTGATGTACGGATCGAACTTTTGAATCGTCACCTTGAGGCCGCGATTCTTGAGCAGCCGGCCCAAACTGGCGGCCACGATCCCTTTACCCAGCGACGAAACGACCCCACCGGTAACAAAAATATACTTGGTCATGAGAAGACTCCTTTATGATTTTTTGAGGCCGGCTGCAACAGCGCAGCCGAGTGCGGCAGCAAGAAAAAACAAAAACAAGCTCCCTATTCAAGATGAACAGGGAGCTTGCAAGCGTCTGGCCCTGGCATTTCTGCAGGGCGCCCAAGCAATATAGTACCGGGAAGTGGGGTCCGTGTCAAGGACTTGCCCGCGGCGAAAAAAAACGCCGTTACCGGCGTTAGCAAATCAGGTTACTCATCATCGTCTGAATCGTCAGAATCCGCGGCGTCGCCGGAAAAGTCTGGCGTGTCGGTGTCCTCTTCATCATCCGTGTCAGTGTCGTCATCGGAAAATTCGGCCAGCTGGCCTTCGATCCCGTCTGGCAAGGAATCATCCTCGTCGTCGGTGTCATCGGTGTCCGTATCGTCGAAGTCATCCGCAACGTCTTCTGTGTCGTCATCGGCATCGAAATCATCGTCTTCCGGATCATCGTCGTTGTAATCGATCACGTCATCGTCATCAGCGGCGTCGGCCAAGAAGGCATTGACCTTCTTGCGCTTCTTGCGGCGCGGGGTGTCTTCCTCGTCTTCTGGGTGGTTGACCTCTTCGTCAACGGATTCGTACGGGTACCAAGCGCGCAGGCCCCACACATTATCGCCCAGCGAGATGAAACTGCCATCTTCGTTGAGGTCGGTGTAGAACTGCGACAAGCGACCGCGGATCTCAGAATCACTCTTGCCAAGATATGTCTGGATTTCGTTGACAATGTCAGCAAAACCCATCGTGTCGCCTTTTTCCTCGAGAATGGCGCGCGCCACCTCGATCATGGACAATTCCGATTTGTTCGCATCGGCAAATACATCAAGTTTCAACCGGTACACGCCCTTTCTGGTTAATACAGTCTATTCTGAATCATACGCGCTCAAACGCTAAAAAGCAATCGCAACCGGTAATTTCCCAGGTGTTGGCCGTTCGCCAGCAGCTCGTATTCGATGTAGATTTCGCCGGTCAGCGGCGCCGTCGTCAGCCGCACGTCCAGCCGTGGGGTGATGGTCTCGACCGGAATCACGCCGTACGGGGTGCGGTAGCGCGTCAGGATGCGCCGGTTATCTGCAAAGTGCAGTCGCAGGTGCGTGTCGTCATCACTGCCGCCGCGCGACAGCTGCACCGAGCCATCTCCGCGCAGCTTCAGCGTCACCGGGTAATTGGTGTGTTCTTCCTCGTTGATCTCGCGATAGCGCACGTAAAGCGTGTCCCCCATCTGCACCACCGTGCCGGGCTCGTCAAACACGTGCCGCTCGGTTTCGCCTTCTTGGGTGACAAACGTTTCAAGGTGCACCTGTACGTCAACGCCGTGTGCTAAATCCATGGCAGCCATCATCCTTTCTTGCCTATTATAACTTACTCGCCAAGCTTCCGGCACAATTGGGGGTAAAGATGCAGTCGCCTTTTAAGTTGCCTATAATAGGAACTGACGAAATCACTGCGCAGTGCGAGTCTGTACACTGCCAGCCTTCATGAAGGAGAATATGATGAACATCAAACTGCTTCCCCGCGAAAAAGTCTTCCGCGATCCGGTCCACAATTACATCCACGTCCAGCACCAGGTCATCTTGGATCTGATCAACACCCCGGAGTTCCAGCGCCTGCGCCGCATTAAGCAACTCGGCGTGGCCGATTACGTGTTCCAAGGCGCCGAGCACACCCGCTTCACCCACAGCCTGGGCGTGTATGAGATCACGCGCCAGATCTGCGATAACTTCGCCGTCAACTACCCGACCCAAACCCCGGGCGATGGCCTCTGGGACGACAACGAACGGCTGGTTGCGCTGTGTGCCGCGCTGCTCCACGACATCGGCCACGGCCCGTACTCGCACACCTTCGAGCACATTTTTGACACCGATCACGAGGCCATCACGCGGCGCATCCTGACTGATCCCAGCACCAAGGTCAACGCGGTGCTGCGCGAAGTCGCCCCGGATTTTCCGGAAAAAGTGGCCAGTGTCATCGCGCACACCTACCCCAACCCGCAGGTCGTGCAAATGATCTCCAGCCAAATCGACGCGGACCGCATGGACTACCTGCTGCGAGACGCTTACTTCACCGGCACCAAGTACGGGGAGTTCGACCTGGCCCGCATTCTGCGGGTCATGCGGCCGTATCGCGGCGGCATCGGTTTTGACGCCAACGGCATGCACGCGGTCGAAGACTACATCGTCGGCCGCTTTCAGATGTACCAGCAGGTCTACTTCCACCCCGTGTCTCGGAGCATGGAAATGATCCTCACCCACCTGCTGGAGCGGGCGAAGACGCTGTACGAAGCCGGCAAGTTCGACACCCGGTTCAACCCGCGGCTGCTGATCCCGTTTTTTGAGCACCAGTTCAACTTGCAGGACTACCTGCGCCTGGACGACGGCGTGCTCAATACCTACTTCACCTACTGGCTCGACTACCCGGACCTAGTGCTCCAGGACCTGGCCAGCCGCTTCTTGAGCCGGCGGCCGCTAAAGTCTGTGGCGTTCACCACGCAAACGGCGCGCCTGCTGCCGCAGCTCAAGGCCCTAGTGGCCGAGGCCGGCTTCGACCCGGCTTATTACACGGCCGAAAACGACAGCTTTGACTTGCCTTATGACCAGTATGACCCCAGCGTCGCCGACCCGAAGACCCAAATCGAGATCATTCAGCGCGACGGCACCTTAGAGGAACTGTCGACTCTGTCGCCGCTAGTGGCCGCCATTTCCGGCAAAGCCATCGGTGACAAGCGCTTCTACTTCCCGAAAGTGATGCTGAGCAAAAAGGCCGACGATTTATTCGCCGGCACCTACGCGCGTTTTCAAACCTATATCTTAAACGACTCCCTGATCGATCCGCGCTAGCGAGTGCGCAGCCACTGGGCCACCCCATAGCGGTGCGTGGGCCGCTTCAGGGAGGCGGCGGCCAGGGCGATCGGCATCAGCATCAGCGTGTTGAAGTCCTCCAGGGGACTTTGAACCTGCTGAATGTCGGTGCAGGCGTAAAACGTTGCTGGATGGTAATAGGCGGTCTGGCGGTGGTGGGAGTAAAAATACTCCGAAGCCGTCCCGAGCTTTTCGCCGATGTTCACCTTGACCCCGAACTCCTCGAGCAGCTCGCGGGTCAAGGTCTCCTCGTCGGTTTCGCCGGGTTCCACCTCGCCGCCAGGCAAAAATAGCGCGTGGTTCGGCGCCTGCAAAATCAATAGGCGTTTGCCGTCCTGATCCGGGATCACCCCGTACACCCCAACGCGCTTGTGGTAATCCAGCTTCGGATCCTTCTGGCCAAATACTGGCTCTGACATCATCGCTGCCGTCCTCTTTCTCATTTTTTCCTCATTATACTCGACTCATTGTCTAACCGCCACTAAGGATGTGATCAAATGTCCCCCTTGCCCCTTTGGCTCTACCTGCCGGCCATTCTCATGGGCGCCTTGTTTCTTGCCAGCTTCATTCACGAACCCCGACACCTTTACAACGGTATGCTGTTCAACCTGTTTGCGCTGACGACCCTGACCACCCTTGCGCTGGCCATTTTAGGATCGAAAAATCGCCTACTGGTTGCGGTGTCCTTGACCTTATTCATCATTTTCGTGCTGGTGATCGCGCTGATCGTCGCGCTGCACTTGGTCTGGCTGCTTTGGAACGCGTGGCTGGTGTGGCGGCGCGAAGGCCACAGTCTGGCCAACATGCTGACTCTGGCACTTGCCGGCGGTTTGATTCTGCTGGAGCTGGCCGCGGTGTTTGCTCGCAGCTGGGTCCCCAACTGGCTCTATGCAGGGCTCAGTACTTTCTTCATACTGGCGATTGGCTACGAGCTGGTGGCGCTGTATAATTTCTTGACCATCCTGGTGCTGTACAACCTGCAGCGGCCGCGCCACGATCGTGATTACCTGATTGTACTTGGCGCTGGGCTGCTCAACGGCAGCCGCGTCAGCCCGCTTCTGGCCTCGCGCATTCAAGTCGCAGTCGACTTTTATCAAAAACAGATCCGCATGGGCCGGCCAGCGCCGAAAATCATTTTATCCGGCGGCCAGGGGCCGGACGAGGCGCTGCCCGAAAGTGTGGCCATGCAGCAATGGGCCATCACGCACGGCGTCTCCAAGGCCGACACGCTGATTGAGGATCAGTCCAAAACCACCTACCAAAACATGAAATTCTCTAAAGCGCTGATTGACCAGCGCGAAGACGGCAAGGCAGCGAAGGTCGCTTTTTTCACCAATAACTATCATCTGTTTCGCGCCGGCGTCTTCGCTCGGGCGGCGGGGCTTAAAGCCAACGGCGTCGGGGCCGCCACCTCGTTTTACTACCTCCCGAACGCCGTGATCCGCGAATACCTGGCCTTCGTGGTGATCCACAAGCGGCGCCATATCGTTGCCGCCATCGTGATTGCCTTGATCGCGGTAAGCGTGGCCATCGGCCGAATCAGTGGCTAACGACCTGGAGGCTGAGACATAAAGCGGTTTTAGCCCAAAGCACAAGGGCCTCTGTGCCACGATTCGTATTATCGAATCGCGGTGCAGAGGCCCTTGTCCACTTGGGCGCGCTTTTATGGAACGCGACTAGACTATCCGTCCTGCTTTCTTTTGCGTGCGCCAAGCAGCCCGCTCATTTTGGGTAATTATCAAAGGGGCTATTAATCAGAACAAAAATTGGGTATGCTAGCGCCGGGGGAGCGCAAGGGGTTAATGAGGAGAAGAATATGAAGAACATCGGCCGTCTGTTTGTGCTGGACTGGAAACGCATTTTTAAGAGTCCATTTGCTTTCTTATTAATCGCCGCGCTGGTCGTCATCCCCAGCCTTTACTGCTGGTTCAACGTGTGGGCGCTATGGGATCCCTATTCCAACACGCAAGATCTCAAAGTTGCGGTTTACTCCGCGGATCGCGCAACCACTTTTCAGCATAAGCAAATTGCAATCGGCCGCGAACTGATCGATCAGCTTCACCACAACAAGAAGCTCGGCTGGCGCTTTGTCGATTCCAAGCAGGCGGTGGTGTCCGGCGTGCGGTCCGGCAAGTACTACGCTGGGATCGTCGTCCCCAAGCGTTTTTCCAAAGATCTGCTGACGATTGTGGACGGCAAGCTGCAAAAGCCGAAACTGCATTACTACGTCAACGAAAAGATCAACGCGGTCGCGCCCAAGCTGACTGGTTCGGCAGCCTCAACACTGCAAACCACGATTTCCAAACAGTTCGTCGACACCGTGGCTAAAACGCTGGTCACCGTGTTCAATCAGGCTGGCATTAAGCTGGACGACAATCTCCCGATGATCCGGCGCTTTGCCAGTCTGGTCACGACCACCGACGCCCAGCTGCCGACAATCGAAAAATATTTGAATGAAGTCGCGGCACTGCAGACCAAAGTCCCAGAGATTGAAGCCAAACTCCACACCGCCAATCAGATGGCCACTTATCTGCCTGAAGTGAATCAAATGGCGCAGAAACTGGTTTCGGCGCAGCAGTTTCTGCCGATGATCGATTCAGCTGGCCAGCTGGCGGGTCAGGTGCAAACCAAACTGCCCGAAGTCCGGCAGGCAGGCACGCAACTGAACACCGTAGCAACTAATTTTGATCAGTTGAGCACCGCAGTCACAAACGGGATCACGGTCACCCAGCAAAGTCTCACGATTATCGACGAGGTCGATGGGACCCTGCCGGCCTTGACCGCGTTCGGCCGCAGCGCCCAAGGGGCAGTGGCAACCACCAAAAATGAGGTGCTACCAAAGATCCAGCAGGCGCTGACCATTGTTCAAAGTGCTGTCGATTCAGGACTCAGCTTGATTCAAACCGCCAACACCAGTTTAAGCTTAAGCCTCACCCAGCTGCAGCAGCAGCTGGCAAGCCTTGACACCAGCCCCAACACCGCCGCGGTCAAGGCCGCCATGGCTGACCACCTTACGGCACTGGCAGCGCAGCAAGGCAAGGCGGCCAGTGCGGCCACCCAAACGGCACAGGCTTTGAGCCAGGTTCAAACAAGTTTTCAGCACTTGCACAACAGCACTGCGACGCCATTTGCCGAAGCCATCCGGCAGTTAAATCAACTCGCGGCGACTGCGCAAGCGGTCCAAGCTGAAGCAACCGCCATGGCCGTAAAAGTCCCAACCATGTCCACTGCGCAGCTGCAAGCTGGGCTCGCTCAGCTCAACACTAAGGCCCAAGCCTTTGCTCAAGCTGCGGCGAGCCTTCAGCAGCTGCACCTGGGTGCCAGTGTCCACCAGGTGTTGAGTCAGTTTGCGACCATTTTGGGGGCCTCGCAAACTACCCTTTCAACCATTAATAATCAAATTATCCCGGCCTTGCCAAGTCTGCTGGCGACCACAAAATCACTGCTGACCCAGGCGAACAGGTTCCTGACCCAGACGCAGGCTCAGCTGCCCGCCTTGCGTCAAGAACTCACTGATGCCAACACCCTGCTTAATAGCCACATGGCCCTGATCCAAAGCGGGGTCACCACCGTCGCGGCCCTTTATCAGAGCGATTTCCCCGCGCTGCGCACCAAATTGCAGACCGCCAGTCGATTTATCGCCACTGACCTGCCTGGCATCGAAACCCAGCTGACTCAGACTCTGGCCCTGGCCAATGCCAAGATGCCAGCACTCAAGCAAGGCTTGACCACTGCGGCTGCGTTCAAGCAGAATGACTGGCCGACCTTGAAGGACGCGATCCAGCGGGGCAGCAGTGCCATTAAGCAAAGTGAAAAAACGATCGACCTGAGCGCCTTGATCAAGCTGCTGCGGCGCGACGCCGCCAAAGAAGCCAACTTTTTGGCTGATCCGGTCACGATCGCGCAAACTAGCATTTATCCGATTCCGACCTACGGCTCACAAAGCGCGCCCTTTTACCTGGCCCTTTGCATCTGGGTCGGCGCCCTGCTACTCGGCGCAATTTTGATCACCGAATACAAACTGCCCAAAGCGCTGACCAGCGTCACCATCAGACAGCAGTACGCCGCCCGGTGGTTGACTTTTGCCGGCTTGGCCATGCTTCAAGGTCTCATCGCCGGGCTGGGCAACATTTACCTGATTGGCACCTACGTGGTCAACAAACCACTGTACCTGCTCGGGGCCATGTTTCTCAGCATCGTCTTTGTGTCCATCATGTACGCCTTGATCAGCCTGTTTGGAAACATCGGCAAAGGGATCGGCATCATCATCCTGGTCTTATCTATTTCCGGCGCTGGCGGCAATTTTCCAGTGGTCTTATCCGGCAAATTCTTCCAAATGATCAACCCCTGGCTGCCGTTCACCTACGCGGTCAATCTGCTGCGCGAAACTGTTGGCGGCATTTACTGGCCCAACTTCTGGACGGACGTATGGAAATTGCTGGCGTTTGGGGTCGTCTTCTTCTTTCTTGGACTCCTGCTCAAAGGGCCGATTCGCCCCTGGATCAATAAAATGCACCACATCACCAGAAACTCTCAAATCATTGAGTAGTCCGACCTCCATCATCGGCAGATTTGACCGGCCGAAACACGGGCATTTTGCTACAATGAAATCAAATGAGAATAAGGGGGAATCTCAGTGCTCAAAGAATTTAAGGCCTTCATCATGCGCGGCAACGTGCTGGACATGGCGGTCGGTGTCATTATCGGCGGTGCGTTCACCGCGGTCGTCACCAGTTTGACCAAGAACCTGATCAACCCGCTGATTGGCCTGTTCCTAAAGAGCTCGAGCCTGGCCAAGCTCAGCGTTACCGTAGCCGGTGCGACCTTCACTTACGGGCAGTTCATCAACGATGTCCTGAACTTTCTGATCGTCGCCTTCATCGTGTTCCTGATTGTGCGGACGGCCAACCGCCTGTTGCCAAAAAAAGCGGCAGCACCGGCTGGACCAACCCAAGAGGAACTGCTGACGCAGATCCGCGACCTGTTGGCCAAGCAGCAAAACTAACCCAGGGCCACTTACTGCACGTCAAAAAAGAGGCTGAGACATAAAGCGGTTTTAGCCCAAAGCACAAACGCCCCTGCACCACGACTCGTTTTTAGAATCGCGGTGCAGGGGCGTTTGTGCGCTTGGGCGTCGCTTTATGGAACGCGACTAGGCAATTTTGTCTCAGCCTCTTTTGCGTGGCGCCTTAAAACTTGCTTTACTTGGTGAACCGGTTTTCAAACAATGGCGAAACCGGCTTGTTTTCTTGGATGCGCGTGATGGCGCGGCCGATGAGCGGGCCGACGGAAACAATCGTCAACTTGTCGATCTTCTTGGCATCAGGCAGGTTGATCGAGTCGGTGACAACCACGCGCTCAATGGCGCTGTTTTGCAGCCGCTCAATGGCCGGGCCGGAGAAGACGGCGTGGGTCGCCGCCACCTGGACCTCGATGGCACCGGCGTCTTTGAGCGCCTGCGCGGCCAGCGTGATGGTGCCGGCAGTATCGATCATGTCGTCAATGATGATGCACCGCTTGCCCTTAACATGGCCAACGATGTTCATGACCTCGGCCACGTTTGGCCGTGGGCGGCGCTTATCGATGATGGCGATTGGCGCCTTCAGAAACTCTGCCAGCTTGCGGGCCCGAGTCACACCGCCGTGGTCTGGTGACACAACAACCGTGTCGGCGTTGGTGTAACCATTGCGGATGAAGTAATCCGCCAAAAGCGGCGCCCCCATCAGGTGATCGACTGGAATGTCGAAGAACCCTTGAATTTGGGCGGCGTGCATATCCAGTGCCAAAACGCGCGTGGCCCCGGCGCGTTCGAGCATGTTCGCCACCAGCTTGGCGGTGATGGGTTCACGCGAGCGGGCCTTGCGATCCTGCCGTGCGTAGCCGTAGTAAGGAATGACAACGCTGATCGTGTGAGCGGAAGCGCGGCGCAGGGCGTCGATCATGATGAGCAGTTCCATCAGATTGTCGTTGACCGGCGCGGAGGTGGACTGGATCAGGTAAATATCATCCCCGCGAATACTTTCCTCAATGTTGATCTGGATCTCCCCGTCGGAGAACCGCGTCACCGACGACTTCCCGAGTTCGACGCCCACTTCAGCGGCAATTTTCTCCGCCAGGGGTTTGTTCGAGTTCAGGGCAAAAATCTTCAACTTTGGATCAGAGTAAGACATGTTTTCCTCCATCAGATTGACATGACGACATAACAGCCACCGACACATACTTTACAAGCCGATTATACCAGAACATTCTGGTTAAGGATGGTGTCGCGGGTCAGTGTCATCAGATTTTAACCAAACAAAACCAGCCGACTTTCAGCTCAAGCCCGCTGGTTTTCATCATTATTTTCACTTAGTATGCGAATCGTCGGCGTTCCACTCGCCATCTTTGGCCAGTGCCGAGCGGTCCCAAAAGTCCGCCTTGTTGGTCTGGCGGGCCCGCGCGATGCCCATCGCGTGATACGGCACATCATCGGTGATGGTCGACCCCGCGGCGATGAAACTGTGGTCCGCGATCTTGACCGGCGCCACAATGTTCGAGTTTGAACCGATGAAGGCGTGACTGCCAACATTGGTATGCCACTTTTTCACGCCGTCGTAGTTCACGAACACGACCCCGCAGCCGACATTGATGTCTGACCCCAGGGTGGCATCGCCAACGTAAGTCAGGTGGCCGACCTTGGTCCGCGGCCCGATCGTGGCCTTTTTCACTTCAACAAAATTGCCGATGTGGACGGCTTCGCCAATGTCCGACTGCGGGCGCAGGTGCGAGTTTGGCCCGATGTTTGAGCCCTTGCGCATGATCGAATCCTCAATCGTCGAGCTGGTGACGGTGACCCCGTCTTCCAGGGTCGCGTCGATTAGCTCAGAGTGCGTACCGATCTTACAGTCGGCGCCGATCTTGGTGTGGCCCTTGAGCGAAACACCGGGTTCGATGACGGTGTCCGGCCCGATCTCAACGTCGGCGTCGATGTAAGTCGTCGAAGGATCGATCAGCGTCACCCCGTTTTGCATGTGCTGCTTGTTGATGCGGGCCTGCATCACCTTGGTCGCAGCCGCCAGCGCCACACGATCGTTGACCCCCATCGACTCGGAAAAATCAGGCATCCGGTAAGCCGCGATCACGTCACCCTTGGCCTTCATGATCTGGATCACGTCGGGCAGGTAATACTCGCCCTGCGCGTTGTCGTTTTTGACCTGGTGCAGCGCCTCAAACAGCTCGTGGTTGTCAAAGACGTAAACGCCGGTGTTGATCTCATCCACGCGGGCCTCTTCGGCCGTCGCATCTTTTTGCTCGACGATTTTCTGTACCGTGCCGATGTCGCTGCGAATGATCCGGCCGTAGCCGAACGGATCCGGAGCCTGCGCGGTTAAAATGGTCGCCGTTGCACCCTTGTCCTGGTGATATTCAAACAGCTGCTCGAACGTCTCAGCCGTAAACAGTGGCGTGTCGCCGGAGACAATCAGCGTCATGCCGCTTTCCTTACCAATCAGCGGCTCCGCTTGCAGCACCGCGTGACCCGTGCCAAGCTGCTGCTCCTGGACGACGTACTTGGTGCGCTGGCCCAGCGCCTGCTCGACGGCATCGGCGCCGTGGCCGACAATGGTCACAACCTGGTCCGGGTGCGTCTTTTCCACCTCGGTCAGCACGTGGTCGACCATCGGCTTGCCGCAGACCTCATGCAACACTTTGTAGAGCTTCGACTTCATTCGGGTGCCCTTGCCGGCCGCCAAAATGAGAGTGAATTTCTTCGTCATGTTCATGCTCCTATCTCAATTCAAGTTGCCTCAAGCATAGCCCAGGCGGCCTTTTACCGCAAATTTTCTCAGCGGAATAGACCGCTTGACACCGGCGTTTACACCGCCGATTGGCCCGTTTGTGTGACGCAGTGTCGACTCGCCCGGGGGACAACCATCACTGGTGGACGGTGGTGCTGACCTGCTTAGTCTTGGCCCAAACATCGTAGAAGTAATGATTGTCCCGGGTGATCACTTCCCACAAGAAGTTGGCAAGCAGGAAGAGGAATGCTGCGCCCAAAAGCACAAAAAGCGTCCAGTTAAGGTCGGTGCGGTGAAACTTGGAAAACAAGTCCACAAACACCGTGTTCAGGCCGATCGCCACATACTTAGCAAAGCCGTAAAGCAGAAATTCGCGGTAAAGCAGGCGCCAAAAGCCCACAGGGCGGCCGTCTTCTCGCACAATACGAATGCGCACCAGCCGCTTGCCCAACGTTGCCCCGCCTGACAGCAAAGGCCCGAGGACAAACACGACCAGCGGCGCAAACACCGCGTTGATCAAAACCGTCAGCAAGCTGCTGTTGAGGCTAAACAGTCGCGTCAGCAGCGTCAACACCAGGCTGACCAGGCCCACGCCGACCACGTTATCGATGATGAAAGCGACAAACCGCCGCAGCCAGGTGACCCGGCCGCCTTGCGCATAACTTTTGCGGTCCATTTCCTCACGCGTCGGAAACGCCCGCATGAGCGCCGGCGCGATCAGGGCGCCCAGCACCCCGCCGGTCGTATTGATGATCAAATCGTCCACGTCAAACAGCCGGTAGGGCCGCGGGTAAATGCCATACAGCCCGGACAGTTGCGTCAGCTCGAAAAACAGGCTGAGGCCAAACGTCATCACCAGTACTTGCTTCAGGCTGCGCTTGAAATAGTAACGCAGGTACACGCCAAACGGCAGCGTCAAAACCAAGTTGAACGCCGGTTGAATGAAGCCCGGCTGCCTGAGCGCCGCCAGCCAGGTCCCCGGGTGGAGCGGTGAAAATACTGTCGTCGCGAAAAAAGTCCGCAAAGCCGTTAGTGGCACAAGGTTGTATTTCGGTGTCGTCAGCGCCGCCACGCTAGCGCGGCTGGGGAGCGGCAGCATAATCATGAAGTAGGCCGAAAGCAGGTAGAACACGAAACTGTACAGCACCACTGCCCGCCAGAACAGGAAACTGCCGTACTTCCGATACTGGCCCACCATGAATGGCAACGACACAAAAAGTGCGATGAAGGGAAAAGCAATCACCGCACTTTTAATGGGAATCAGGTAAGCACTCATTTTTTCAGTGCGTGCAGGCGGTCTTGATTTTGCGCGAGGTAGTTGCCCGCGATGGCGTGCAGCGTGTTGGCCTTCGTGTCGACTTCATCTACGCGGATCAGGCTGGTGTAGTCCGTCACCATCCGGTCGCCAGAGAAGTTGCCCTCGGCGAACACGGAGATGCCAACCAGCTCTGCGTCAAATTCCTTGATCAGGCTGCGCATGCCGTTAACCGTGCCGCCGCCCTTCATGAAGTCGTCGACAATCAGCACCCGCGAGCCGGCTGGCAGGCTGCGTTTAGACAACTCCATTTTTTCAATGCGCGCCGAACTGGCCGAGACATAGTTGACCGACACGGTCGAGCCTTCAGTGATCTTGCTGTCGCGGCGAACGATCACAAATGGCACGTCAAGGTACTGGCTGACGCTTTGCGCGATCGGGATGCCCTTGGTGGCCACCGTCATCACCGCGTCGACCTTCGCGTCCAGGTACTGCGTCGCAATCAGCCGGCCAATCTGGCGCAGCACGTCCGGCGTGCCCAGCAGGTCGGACAGGTAAACGTAGCCGCCTGGCAGCAGGCGGTCGGTTTCGGAAAGCCGGTGCGACATCTCAGTGATGAATGCCTCTGCTTCTGCCTCACCGATAGTCGGAATGAACCGGACCCCGCCGGCCGCCCCTGGCACGGTTTCGAGTATCCCGGTTTGGCGGTTTGCAAACACGCGCCGCACGATTGCCAGGTCCTCGGAAATCGAAGACTTCGCGGAATCGTAACGCTTGGAAAAGTAAGTCAGCGGCACCAGGGTGTGGGGCCGCTCCAACAGATACCGGGTCATGTCGATCAACCGGTCACTACGCCGAACTTTTGTCATGAGTAATCTCCTTAAACTCCGAATATTTGGATTATCGCACCGAATTTGGTACCAATCCTCAATATTATATGGGATTTCAGCCAAAATTCCTAGCATTATTAGAAAAAACTTCCGAACGTTCGCCTAATTCAAATTTTTGCGTTCAGTTCAGGTAATTTGATGCAATTTTCCCGCCGTTAGATTAGAATGATTATTGTATAGAAAGGACGTGAGGTCTTGCTATTTTCTTTGGATCATGTGGGCTTCGAAACCGGGGGGCGCCCCATTTTGAGCGATGTCAGCTTCACCGTGGCGGAGGGGGAATACGTCACCTTCTCCGGCCCCTCGGGGTCTGGTAAAAGCACGCTGCTGCGCCTGATTGCCACCTTGCTGACGCCGACCACTGGCACCATTTTGTATCACGACAAGCCGCAAAGCGACTACGCCAAGGTGGACTACCGGCGCCAGGTCTCGTACTGCTTCCAGCAGCCGAGCCTGTTCGGCGATTCGGTGCGCGACAATCTGGCCTTTCCCTTCACGCTGCGCGACCAACCGTTTGATCCGGAAAAGGCGACCGCCGCGCTAAAGCAGGTCGACCTGTCTGCCAGCATGTTAGACAAGCCGATCAAGGAACTGTCCGGCGGCGAGAAGCAGCGCGTGGCCCTGATCCGCAACCTGCTGTTCACGCCGGATGTGATCTTGCTCGACGAGGTGACGACCGGGCTGGACACGGCGACCAAGGACATTGTTCACCAGCTGATCGAGGATAAAAATCTGCACCAAGGCGTCAGCGTACTGGCCGTCACACATGACGAAAGCGAGATTGCTGTCGCCCACCGTCTAATCACAATCACCGCCGGCAGAATGGAGGCCGAACATGAATAATCTGATTGTTAGTCCCACCGCCCTGGCCTTTGCGGTGATCCTGGTCATCATCGCCTTGCTGCTCAACTTCAAAGAACACATCGGCCTGGAAAAAGACATGATCATCGGCGTCATTCGCGCCGTCATCCAGCTTACCGTGGTCGGGTACGTTTTAACCTACATCATCAAGGTTGACCGGCCGGCGCTCACCCTGCTGATGGTGGTCATCATCATCCTGAATGCCGCCTGGAACGCCCGTGGCCGCGCCAACGGCATTCCCCACGCGTTCGCCATCTCACTGCTCGCCATCAGCGTGGCCACCATCACCACGATTGCCCTGCTGGTCCTGGCCCATGCGGTAAAGTTCACCCCGAGCCAGATCGTCCCAATTTCCGGGATGATCGCCTCTAACGCCATGGTGGCCATCGGCCTGTGCTACCGCAACCTCAACGCGTCCTTTCACGACCAGCGTCAGGCAGTGCTGGAGCGGCTGGCCCTGGGTGCCGACGCCAAGCTGGCAACGCTTGACATCGTGCGCAACGCGATCAAGACTGGCATGGCCCCGACGATTGACTCGGCCAAAACGGTCGGGCTGGTCAGCCTGCCAGGCATGATGTCCGGCCTGATTTTTGCCGGCATCGATCCCAGTAAGGCCATCATGTACCAGATTATGGTCACGTTCATGCTGCTGGCCGCCACCAGTCTGGCCAGCGTCATCGCCTGCTACCGCGCCTACCCGCAATTTTTCAACGAGGACCTGCAACTGCGGTAAACTAGGCAGGTACCCATTTTAAGCGGAAGAAGGTAACTCATGGCGATCGAAATTAAACGCATCACGCAAGTAAACGAGGCGGCTCTGCGTCTGCCCAACCAGCCGTTCAAACGGTTCGGCACGCTGCTCGTCACCCGCACCGAAACGGGCTGGCACCACCAGGAGCAGCTCAGCGACCAGACGTTTGAGCAAATCTTTCCCGAAGAAAATTACCAGCTGAGCGCCATCGACGCGGCAGGTTTTGCCTTGGGCGCATTTGAAGGCAGCCGCTGCGTGGCACTTGCGACCTTTGAATATGACTTTCACTTCAATCGCTATCTGTACTTGGCCGATCTCAAGGTAGACCCGCCCTTTCGCCGCCAACGCATTGCCGCAAAGCTGCTGAACGCGGCTGAGCCTTTGGCTAAAGCGCACCACAAGCGCGGCCTGTGCACAATCGCGCAGGGCTCAAACCTCGGGGCTAACCGCTTCTACCTGGCGGCCGGGTTTCACATCGGCGGGCTCAACACCAACGACTACCGCTTCACCACCCAGGAAGGCGACACAGACATTTACTATTACCGCGACTTTTAGGCCACACCAAAACCGGCAGCGACACGCCAAAACGTGTTGCTGCCGGTTTTTTATGTGTCAGTCCTGTAATGCCAGTCCGTCTTCGTCCAGCACCTCGATGTGCTGGCGTCCACTTTGCCGGATCAGCCCGGCGGCTTCAAAACTCGCCAGCTTGCGGCTGATGGTTTCCGGCGTGGTGCCCAGGTACTGTGCGAGGTCCTTTTTCTTCAGGGGCAGGTCAAAGCTCTCCCTGCCGATGGCGCCGGCAGTTTCCACCAGGTAGTTGGCGAGCCGCTCGGAGACGCTGGCCACCGCCTGCGCCGTGGTCTTAGCTTCCAAAGCAACCACCCGCCGTCCCAGCGCATTAAGCACGTTCAGCGCCAGCGCCGGGGTGTTTTTGAGCAGTGCCTGAAAGTCGTGCTGGCTGATGGTGCAGACTGATAACTTGGTCAGGGCTGTGGCGGTAGTCGTGTGCTCGCCTTTGGTGAACAGCACCCCTTCCCCGTCGAAATCGCCGGGACCCAGCACCCGCAGCAGCTGCTCGCGGCCGGCAGCGGTGCTTTGCGTGACCTTGGCCTGGCCGTGCGCCAGAATGTAAAGGCGATCGGCCAGTGTGCCTTCAGTGAACAGAAAGTCGCCGGCCTTCAGCGTCTGGTCGCGAACCAATCTGGCGATTGCCGTGATGTCGGCATCGCTGAGCGTTTGAAAAATCGGCACAAGCCGCACACAATCCTCTGCTTCATGCTGATGCATGACGAATTCCCCCTTTGCTACCTGAACCCAGCATACCAGGATCCGCGCAGGTATAACTTGATCTGCGTCAAGTTGGCGGCTCAGTACGGGTTGTCCCCGGCTTGAAGCGGCAGGTAGTCGCCGTACTCGACCTGAATCGTGACGTGGGCAATGTCAAACGTGTGCCGCAGCTTGTGGCCAAGCTCTTCAAGGAACTGATCGTTGTTGACATCCGTTTTGCGCGTGATGTGCACCGTCAGCGCCACATCTGTCGTGCTCAGCGCCCAGATGTGCAGGTCATGACAGCCCGCCACCGTGGGATAGGCATTGATCAGCGCCCGCACTTTGTCTGGGTCGATTGCTTTGGGGACGGCGGCCATCGCGAGGTTCAAGGCGTCCTTGAGCAGCCCCCAGGTCCCAATCAGGACAAACGCTGCTACCAGGATCGACATGGCCGGATCAAGCCACTCCCAGCCGGTCAGCACGTATAGGCCACCCGCGACCACGACGCCCAAAGACACGCCGGCGTCGGCCGCCATGTGCATGAAGGCACCGCGAATGTTCAAGTCGCGCTGCTGGCCGGCATGAAACAGCATGGCCGTCGCGCCGTTGATGACAATTCCGACGCCGGCCACCAGCATCACGACCGCGCCTTTTGTCGGCTCCGGTGTGGCCAGGCGCTGCACGGCCTCGACAATAATGGCCCCCATCGCCACCAGCAGAAACACCGCATTGATCAGAGCCGCCAGAATCGAGGAGCCCTTGTACCCGTATGTGCGCTGCGTCGTCGGCTTCAGAAGCGTCAGCCAGCTGGCAAACCAGGCGATGCACAGACCCAGCACATCACTCAGGTTGTGCAAGGCGTCGGCCACCAGGGCAATGGACCCGATGGCCAAGCCAAAGCCGACCTCGGCGATGATATAAATTGAATTGAGAAAAATTCCCCAGCGAAACGCGTGATTTGGTTTCGGTTGTGTCATCCTAATGCCTCCCGTGCGTGCGGTCCAAATGGTGCAACCGGTCAGCTTCATTGTCGGCTACCCCCTGAGCAAAGTCAACCAAACCCCGGCACACCGGCGTTTATCAGGACTGGTTACGAATAAAAAAAGACGCCTGTTGACGTCTACTGCAACGGCCTTACCAGGTAAACCTCCCGGCAAAACCCCTTCATACTGTTATAAATGCGGTGCGCCCGGCTGCGCTTGCGGCACAGGCCAAACACGGTTGGCCCGCTGCCGGACATCTGGGCGACTGCCGCGCCGTAGCGCAAAAAGCGCTGCTGAAGGGCTAAAATCTCCGGATGCCGCGCGGCCGTCACCGACTCCAGCGAGTTGGCCATGCCGGTCGTCATCAGCTCAAAGTTGCCGGTTTGAACGCCGCGCACGACTTTGGCGGTGTCCGGACGCGGCATCGGCTGATCATAGTCGATCGCGCGTAAAATACTGGCGGTCGACACCGAAATGCTTGGCTTGGCCAGAATCACCCAGCAGTCGGGGCGCCGGTCCAGCGGGGTCACTTGGTCACCGCGGCCCTGCACCAAAGCGGTTTGCGAGTACACGCAGTACGGCACGTCAGAGTCCACCGCCAGTCCCACTTGGGCCAGCCGGGCTAACGGCCAGTTCAGCCCCCACAACTCGTTTAAGCCGCGCAGGACGGCCGCGGCGTCAGACGAGCCGCCACCCAGCCCAGCCGCGACTGGAATATGCTTTTCCAGCTCGATGGCGGCGCCTTGGCGCACGCCAGCTGCTTGCTGCAGGGCCAAGGCCGCCTGGTACGCCAAATTACGCGGGTCTTCAGGGAGAAATCCGCTATCGGTTGCGACTGTGATTGTGCGGCTTGGTTTTATCCGCACATAATCAGCAAGATCAACCGACGTCATCACCATTTCCCACTCGTGGGCCCCGTCACGATGCTGAAATAGGGCGTCTAAACTGAGATTGATCTTGGCTGGGGCCTTCTGGATCAGTTCCATGATCAACCACCAGTCTCTACTTGTTTTGCCTAATTATACCGGTTTACCGCCCGAATTCATATGTTAGTCCGCTAAGTCGCGATCCAAAATCACGACTGGTACGGCGGCCTCGGCGTGTCCCTCGCCCACCGGCGTGAACCCAATTTGCTGCCAAAAGGCCAACCCTGCGGGATTGTCTGCCGCCACGGCAACGCGCAGCTTGGTGTAGCCCTGGCGGCGAAACTGCTTGGCCAGCCCGTCGATCGTCCGCCGGCCCAGGCCTTGCCGCTGGCGGTCCTTGCGAATCATCAGCAGCCCAATGTACACCGTACTTGGCTCCGGGTAGCCATTCAGCCGGTCCAGCACCCCGATTGGGTCACCGTTGACCAGCAGCAGCCCGTAGTGCTTCTGGGTTTCGCTGACGTCGTCCGGATAGGCTTCGGCATCCTCGCGGACGGTGAGCGCTGTGGGCTGCTGCTGCTTCAGCTGGGTAAAAAAAGCCGGGTTGCTTTGGTAAACGGTCAGCGCCGCCGCGCGGTCTGCAGCCGAGTGGGCCGCATGAAATTTTAGCATCGCCAAGAACTCCTTCCAGAATCATCACCCAAAACTGAACGTGACGGATTTACAATTCAAGTGCAACAAATTAGTCAAATAGAAAGACTCATAGCCTGAGTCCTTGTAAGATGGAATCACCATAAGACCAACTACAAGGAGAACTCGGCTATGAGTCCGTACACACATCTTACCCTAAAGGACCGCGAATCGATACTGCTAGGAATCAATACTGGCGAGACTCTTGAGACAATTGCCAGGCGGTTAAAACGTTCAAAGAGCACCATCAGTCGTGAGATTGCCCGTAACGGTGGCTGGCAGGACTATTCGGCAGCCGACGCCCAGAAGCGTTACCAGCAGGCTCGTCTGGCTAGTAGACGTCCTCGGATTCTCGCACGACCAGAGACACGAGAGGCTGTCATTCGATACATCACGGCGCTTCACTGGTCGCCTGAACAAATCGCTGGTCGTCTAGCGCTAGAGGGTAGCCGCATTCGTATCAGCTATCCGACTATCTACAGAGGCATTTGCCTAGACAACCTCGGTGTCCCATTGAAGAGCCATGGTGCTCGCGGGCTACCAAGGCTGCTTCGACACCGAGGCAAGACGCGCAAAATCAAAGGCACCATAAATGAACGCCGGGGGCGCTTCAATGACGTGCCATCAATTCACGACCGACCCCGGTCGGCAGAAAATCGCAGCTGGTTTGGTCACTGGGAAGGCGATACAGTACGCGGTAAAACAGGACACTCTGCATTAGTAACATTAGTTGACCGTAAATCACGCTATCTGCTTTCGAAGCGAACGGCCAACGCAAAAGCTGACACTGTTAGAGACGTCATGATTGAGCTGCTTGGTGCCTTACCAGCTAACCGAGTAAGAACAGTGACTCCTGACCGTGGGACTGAGTTTGCCCGGTACAGGGAGCTGGCAGAGTGCCTGGCTACACAGGTATTCTTTCCTGACCCACACGCGCCTCAACAACGAGGAACTAACGAAAACACCAACGGACTGATTAGAGAATACTTTCCCAAGAACACAGACCTAGACCTTCAGAGCGACCAGGAAATTGAGACTTACATTGAACAACTGAATAATCGACCACGCAAGGTCTTAGGCTGGAAGACGCCATCAGAAGTCTTCATGGGTAAAAAGTTGCACTTGAGTTGACAATTCGTCGTAACAAAAAAGCCGCAGGCAGCGGCTGGTTTGCTTTTATGGGCGCTACGATATTTGGAGTTGAAAGGCATCTTGCCTCGAAACTCCTTTTTATATACCATTTTTATGTCTGAGCACA
>NZ_BOLT01000017.1:0-53510 GCF_016861805.1 Lacticaseibacillus sp. 53-4 | reverse complement strand
ACTCCACCCGCACAGCGGGTGGTTTTGAGCCTCGCGCGTCTCCGCGCGAGCCCGGCTAAAGCCTCTATAAAAAAAACACCCACCCGACAAAAGTCGGATGGGTGTTTCCCAACGCTGTAGATTACAGCTTTGTAACGTTAGCAGCTTGTGGGCCGCGGTCGCTTTGTTCTACTTCGAAGCTAACAGCTTGGCCTTCGTCAAGCGTCTTGTAGCCGTCGCCTTGGATGGCGGAGAAGTGAACAAATACGTCCTTGCCGTCTTCACCAGTGATGAAGCCGTAACCCTTATCAGCGTTGAACCATTTAACAGTACCCTGTTGCATAATGTGTGAATCTCCTTCATTAATACTAAAGTGACAAAACAACTTGGTAATCGCTGAAAGAAATCCATTATGCTAGCACAACTGTTTCAGTTCATCAATTACTTGAACCTAGTATAACACGGACCACCAAGAAAAACTAATCAAATGTCCACGCAAACGAAAAGATTCGCGTTACAATCAAAAGCAGCGCTATTACATAGCAGAAAGCAGGTCTTTTTTTGAACGACATTAAACCTCTTACGATCAAGCCCAATCTCTTTCACCTGTTCTTCCAGCTGCTGGTCGGTTTCGCGCTGGTGTTCGCGGCCGGCGTCATTGTGACCCGCCAAGGCGCCGTCATCGGCGGCGGGGTCGGCCGCACGATCATGATCGCCGGCTGGGCGATTCTGGCCGTCGCCATTGCCTACTTCATCGTCCAGCTGCTTTCCGGCCTCAGCCACCCGAGCCTGATTTTTGACCACGCGGGCATCACCGACAACACGGCGGTGTTCGCCTGGCGCGGCAATTTCCTGCCCTGGGAAAAAGTGTCCGGCATGGCGGTGATTCACTCGACGTTGATCCTCAAAGTGAAAAATCCCCCGCGCCAGCGCCGCAACGCCTTGATGAAGCAGCTCAGCCGCGAGTTTGACGCCAATTACACAATTGACATCAACCTGATTGCCGAAGCGGACCTGGAAGCCATCAAGACCATCGCCAACCAACTCGATCAAAAAACTGGTGTCTGGCAGCACCTCGGTGAAAATGACTAAATGAACGCCTGACCGTCTGCAACTTCGCAGACGGTTTTCTTTTTCCGCCAGCAAAAAGGCGCTTGCTTCGCGGCAAGCGCCTAAAACTCATTCCATCAGCTTACCAGCCCTGGGCCATCATCGCGTCGGCGACCTTGGTGAAGCCGGCAATGTTCGCGCCGGCATCGTAATCCTCACCCAAGTCGTATTCCTTGGCCGCGGCCACGGACTTTTGGAAAATGTTGACCATAATGTCTTTCAGCTCGCCGTCGACGGTCGCAAAGCTGTCGGCCTGGCGCCGCGAATTCTGACTCATTTCCAGCTCGGACACCGCAACGCCGCCGGCATTGGCAGCCTTGGCCGGACCGAACAGCAAACCGGCCTTCTGGTACTCGGCGATGGCTTCAGGGGTGCTCGGCATGTTGGCGCCTTCGGCCACGGCGATTGCACCGGCCTTAGCAATGCGCGCCGCCTGCTCGCCGTTAATTTCATTTTGGGTCGCACACGGCAGCGCGATGTCGTACGTCAGGCCTTCCGCATCCCACAGCGACCCGGTATGGTACGTCGCGCCGGACACGGCGTTGGCATAGTCGCTCATGCGGCCGCGCTTGACCTCCTTGACCTTTTTCAGCGTCGGCAAATCGATGCCGGCTTCTTGGATCACATAGCCGGTGGAGTCGGACGCGGAAATTACCGTTGCGCCCAGCTCTTGGGCCTTTTGAATCGCATAAATGGCGACATTGCCAGCGCCAGAAACCACGACGCGCTTGCCCGCCAGCGTCTGGTCATTGTGCTTCAGCATCTCGTCGAGGTAATACAGCAGGCCAAACCCGGTTGCTTCAGTGCGGGCCAAGGACCCGCCGTAGCTGAGGCCCTTGCCGGTCAGCACGCCGCGGTCGGACTCGCGCAGCCGCTTGTACATGCCGTACAGGTAACCGATCTCGCGACCGCCAACGCCAATGTCACCGGCCGGCACATCGAGGTCAGGACCGATGTATTTTTGCAGCTCGATCATAAAGCTCTGGCAAAAGCGCATAATCTCGGCGTCGGACTTGCCCTTGGGGTCAAAATCCGAGCCGCCCTTGGCACCACCGATTGGCAGGCCAGTCAGCGAATTTTTGAAGATCTGCTCAAAGCCCAAAAACTTGACGATGGACAGGTTGACCGACGGGTGCAAGCGCAAACCGCCCTTGTACGGGCCGATGGCAGAGTTGAACTGCACGCGAAACCCGCGATTGACCTGCATGTGGCCCTGATCATCCTGCCAGGCGACTTGGAACTGAACCGCGCGCTCGGGCTCGGTCAGGCGTTCCAGAATGCTTGCCGCGATGTACTCGGGGTGCTTGTCGAACACCGGGGTCACCGCATCAAGAAAATTGAACACTGCCTCTTGAAACTCGGGCTGATTTGGGTCGCGCCGCTGAATCGTCTGCTTCACTGCCTCAATATATGCCGTTGCTTGACTCATCGTATCACCTATCTTTCGTTAGATTGCTCAAAGTTTACCATAATCAGGCTGGTAATGACGGCGCTTACCGAAAAAAATCAGGGCCGTTTCCTATTTGAGCCAAAAAAAGTCGCTGCACTCTGGGTGCAGCGGCCGGTTTGTGCAATTAGTTTTCTTGAGGGGCGGCGTCGCGCAGCGCGTCATCCGGTTCAGGCTGGTGTTCAGCGGCGCGCACGGCCGCCTTCATGTCGACCGGGTGGCCATTTTTACGGGCGTCGGCGTATTCGGCCGTTGCGGTGAACAGCAGGTCTGAAGCGGAGTTGACCGCTGTTTCCACGGAGTCCTGGATGACCCCAATGATGAAGCCGATGCCGACCACCTGCATCGCAATATCATTGTTGATGCCAAACAGCGAAGCCGCCATGGGAATGATCAACAGCGACCCGCCGGCAATGCCGGAGGCGCCGGTGGCGGCCAGCGCGGTCAGCAGGCACAGCAGAAACGCGAGTGGGAAGGACACGTGAATGCCCAACGTGGTGCAGGCGGCCAGGGTCATCACCGAAACCGTGATGGCTGCGCCGCCGCTGTTGGCGGAGCCACCGAGCGGAATCGAGACCGAGTAAGACGACTTGTTTAGCCCGAGATCCTCGCAGGCCTGCAGGTTGATTGGAATGTTGACGGCCGAGCTTCGGGTGAAGAACGCGGGAATGCCCGAGCGCTTCAAGGTCCACAGCGTCAGCGGGTAAGGATTCTGATGCGTCAGGCCAAACACCATCAAGGGATACACGACCAGGTAGACAAACGTCATCGTTCCGACCAAAAGCAGCACCAGCTGGCCATAACGCGCGACGCCGGCAAACCCGGTTTCGCTGATAGTGTTGTAAATCAGGCCGGCGATCCCGAACGGCGCGAACTGGATGACCGTTTGCGCCACGCCGGTGATGGCGCCGGAAATCTCCTTGATCACCGAGCGCGTCTGCTTGGAGGTCAGCCGCAGCGCAAAGCCGATCATTAGCGCCCAAAACAAAATCGACAGGTAGTTGGCGTTGACGATCGCGGCCAAGGGGTTCCCCACCGCGTTTGTCAGCAGATCAGACAGGACTTTGCCCAAACTTTTGGGGGCAGCGGCCGCCGCGACGTGCGCTGCTTTAGGCAAAACCAGGTGAACTGGGAACAGGTAGGAGGCGCCGACTGCGGCAAATGCCGAGAGCAAGGTCGCGCTCAGGTACAAAATGATCACAGTGCCGAAGTGATTCGTGGCGCCGGACTTGTACCCCGAGACTGCCGACATGATCAGGAAGAAAACCATGACCGGCGCGATACCCTTCAACGCGCCGACAAAGAGTTGGCCTAAAATGCCGATTGCTGTCCATGAAGGAACCAGCCAGGCCAGTAGCGACCCCACGGCCAGCCCAATAATGATGCGAACAATCAACGACACAGATTTGTACTTGGCATACATACGCCTCGCCCCTATCAGAAGTAATAAACCGTATTGTACTCGTATCATAAACGACTGTCCAGCAATTAAACACATAAAGCGATTAATTCAAGGATTTATGCCAGGCTTCAGACGCCGTGAGCGCTGACTTTACAGCATAGGTAGCGGTTTCTCACCAGGAGCGCTATTCTAAAGGGGAAACATTTTTGAAAGGCGGGACAAGTATGATTTTAGGTTCGATCGAAGCAGGCGGCACCAAGTTCGTCTGCGCGACAGGCACGGCAGACGGCAAGGTGGAAAAGCAGGTCCGCATCCCCACGGGTACGCCCGAAGAAACTATTCCGGCAGTGATCAAGTTTTTCCAGGACAACCCGGTGGACGCCATTGGGATTGGGACATTCGGCCCAGCCGACATCGACCCGGGCAGCCCCACATACGGCTATATCACGTCGACCCCTAAGCCCGGCTGGCGCGACTACAATTTTCTCGGTGCGATGAAAGCCGCGATCGACGTGCCATACGCCTTCACCACCGACGTCAACGAGGCCGGCTACGCGGAGTGGCGCGCCGGCGCGGGTAAAGGTCACAAGAATATGTTGTACTGGACCGTCGGCACCGGCATCGGCGCCGGCTACATCCACGATGGCAAGCTGCTGCAGGGCTTCTCGAACCCAGAAATGGGCCACATCATGATGCCGCAGCTGCCTGGTGACACCTACAAGGGCCGCTGCCCATACCACGCGAACCACTGTTTGGAAGGCCTGGCGGCCGGTCCCGCCGTTGAGGAACGCGCCGGCAAAAAAGGCACAGAGCTGGCGCCAGACGACCCGGCCTGGGACCTGGAAGCCGACTACCTGGCAATTGCCTGCGTCAACGCGGCCATGATCCTGTCGCCTGACATCATCGTCTTTGGCGGCGGCATCATGCACCAAAAGCAGCTCCTGCCAAAGATTCGCGCCAAGTTTGCCGAGCACAACAACGGCTATGTCGCGACCCCTGACTTGGACGATTACATCGTTCGCATCGGCCTGAACGACGAAGCCGGCGTAATGGGTGGGTTCTTCCTGGCCGCCGACGCATTGAAATAAGTCAAAACGAGCGGCTCACTGAAATTTTCAGTGAGCCGCTCGTTTTATTTTACCTGACGGTCTTTCTCATCACGCCACAAAGCCCAAATCACAAACGGCGTGAACAGCCCAGACACGACCAACTCCATCCATAGATCACCATTAAGTCCATGCGCGAAGTACTGCCAACCCAGCAGCGCTGAGAGCACGATGATTATCAGTAAGCTCCGTTTGACCCACCCCGTTTGCTGGTGATGGCTCATGTCAAAATATCGTTTTTTGACTGCCGGCAATACCGTGATATTGGCTAACAGCATCACGGCAATCAGCAGACCGCCAAGAGGTGTCGTTTTGACTCCGTTCCAGCCAACCAAATTGGCCGCCAAAAAGAAGGTCAAAATCACATCGATCAGCAGCGATGCGCGATACACCTTCCGCGCGTTTTTAACAATTCGTTCTTGGTTCTTCAGATCCTCAACCATATCGGATCCCTCCTTCAATAAAGTATCGAGGGAGACGTGATACAGTCGGCTCAAGTTCAGCAGGCTTTGAATATCCGGAAACGAGCGACCCGTCTCCCAACTGGACACGGTTTGCCGCGCCATGTGCAGATCATCTGCGACCTATTGCTGGGTGAAGTGAAGCTGCTTTCTCGCCTGACTGAGTTGTGCACCGATTGTGATCATATTTGCCTCCGCGACTAAAATTAAAGGAACTTGTCCAAGCATACTAGCAACCAGCTGTGGCGACTAGTATTTCTCGGGAAATGATCGCGCCAAGTTTCTCAGCATCACGCAAAAAGCCGCCTGCGACGTGCGGTCGCAAGCGACTTGATCAAATCAAAAGTAGTTAGGCATTGTCGCCCAGGTGACGCTTCTTTGGGGCGACCTTTGCTTTATCGGCATCGGCGTCCTTGTAACCAAAGAAGTAAGTCAGCAGGAATGCGGCAACCAGTGTGACCGCCGAGGCAATCGCCCAGTTCCAGATGTTCATCGGGTGCGTCCGGCTAACGAAGGACGGGAACCCGATCAGCGAACCGGTGAAACCGTACATGTCAACACCCAAGATTCCGTTGACCAGACCACCGATGGCAGCCCCGATACTGGAAGTGATGAACACGCGGCCGTACTTCAAGTTGACACCATACATCGCCGGTTCCGTGATCCCGAAGAACGCGGAAATCGCGGCGGAAAGTGACAGACTCTTCAGGTTCGGGTTGTGGTGTGTCTTGACCCAAACGGCTAAGGCCCCAGCACCTTGCGCGATCATGGTGACGGACACAATCCCATTCAGGACACTGTGCGGGTCAGCGGAGGACAACTGCGCGGTGATAACAGGAATGACGGCCCAGTGCAACCCGAAGATGACGAGGACTTGGTACAGTCCGCCGATAATCATCCCCGACAGCGGCAGGCTCAAGTGCAGCAACCACTGAATGCCTGCATTTAGTCCAGCCGACAGCACGGTGATCAGTGGCCCGACAACGATCAGGACCGTCAGTCCAACCAAGAAGATCTCGACCAACGGGCTGAAGATCATCCGCAAAACGACCGGCATCCATTTCTTGATCCATGGTTCAACTTTCGATGCCATCCATGCGGCAAAAATCATTGGGAAAATTGAATAGGTGTAATTTGGAATGTGGATCGGAATGCCAAAGATATTGGAATTGATTGTCATCCCCAACACGGTCCCAAAGCTGGCCTTGCCGGTCGCGATCGACACAAGGGACGGATACATCAGAAACGCCCCAATGACCCCTACAATGACGGGATCGGCGCCGAGTTTCTGCGCAGCGGTGAAGCCGACGAGCACTGGCAGGAAGTAGAACGTCGCGTCGCCCATCGCCGAAATAATCGTGTAAGTGGAAGACTTGTCAGACATGCCGAGCATGACCAGGATCATCAAAAGACCCTTCAACATACCACTGGCAGCTAACAGCCCGATCACTGGCATCATGGAACCGGTGATGGTCCCAATCAGCGCACTTGCACCGTGCTTGATGTGGCCCCACGGGGTTATGTATTTCTTCGCGTCAGCCTCTTTTTGCGTTTCCGCCATCACTTGCGCGGTCGCTTCTGGGTTCGCCTTGTTGCTGCCCATTTGCTTAATGGCTTCATCATAAACGTCACCGACGGTTTGGCCGATCACGACTTGGTACTGACCACCGGCACGGGCGACCGAAAGTACCCCAGGAATGTTGGACACTTTGTCGTCATCCGGAATTTGATCGTCCTTCAGGTAAAAGCGCAACCGCGTGATGCAGTGGATCAGGCTGTTGACGTTTTCCTTGCCGCCGACATCCGCGATGACCTGGCGGGCGATGCGGGCGTACTCGTTGTCATCCTTAGCCCCAACTTCGACCTGTGCCTGCTTGACGTCCTTGAGCTCGAGCTCAGCCGCCTCGGCGCCGCCTCTGACTTCGCCTGGCGTCAAGGTCAGGTTCTTCAACACGTCGTTGGTGTTGGTGATTGCGACGATGATCGTGGTCTTCTTGCCGGCCGCGCGGATCGCGTCAAGATCCATCGACCCGATCGCATCGCCGGCCTTAACGACCATGTCAGCGCTGGTGTCGATTTCAAATGGGGCGCCTTTCAGCTCCACCGTGTCGATGCCGAGATGTACCAGCACCTCAACACCGTCATCGGTCCGAAAGCCGATGGCGTGTTTGGTGTCAGCCACCATGACGACCCGGCCACTGACTGGGGCGAAAATCTGACCATCAGTTGGTTCGATTCCAAAGCCATCACCCATAGTTTTGGCCGAAAAGACGGGATCTTGCACCTCGTTGATCGGCATGAGCGTCCCGGAAGTCGGGGCGTATAGTTTCACTACTCCGCTCATTGCTGTTCCTCCTTTGATTCTCTGTATAAGCCAACTGTCGTGTAGGCCGGCATCGTCATGGTGGACCCAAGCTGCAGGTCCGGCACATTGGTGATCAGCACCTGTGCATTTTGGTAAGCCGCCGGCAGCGGCACAATAATGTCATGATCCGCAAAATTATTCAGTGCCAGCAGCCGGGCATCCCCCAGCCGCCGCTCGTACCCGTACAGCCAATCGATATCGTCGCGGTACGGCCGGTAGTCGCCGTCTGCGATCACCGGATAATGCTTGCGCAGTGCGATCAGCTTTTGATAAAACGGAAAGATCTCGCCGTGGGCCAACTCGTTTTGCACGTTGATGGTTGCCTGATTGGTTGGCCGCAGCCACGGCGTGCCGGTCGTGAACCCGGCGTTTGGGCTCTCATCCCACTGCATCGGAGTGCGTGAATTGTCGCGGGCCTTGCTGTGGACGATGGCGAATGCCTCGTCCTTGGACTTACCCTGGGCGATCAAGGTACGATAGGCGTTTTGGGCTTCCACATCAATGTAATCAGCCATCGAGTGATAATCGGGATCCGTCATGCCGATCTCCTCGCCCATGTAAATGTATGGAGTGCCGCGAGAGAGGTGAATGCTGGCGGCCAGCAGCTGAGCAGAGCGGACCCGGTAATGCGCAGCGTCGCCGAAGCGGTTCAGTGCTCGCGGTTGGTCGTGGTTGTTCCAGAATAGCGCTTGCCAACCGCCGCCTTTGTCCAGGCCGGTGCCCCATTCATTGAACAAAGCCCGCAGCTTGGGAAAATCGTATCGCGCGTTCGTCCATTTCTGACCGTTCACGTAGTCCGTCTTCAGGTGGTGGAACTGGAACACCATGCTAAGCTCGTGGTTGGCAGGTTTGGTGTACGCCGTGGCACGTTCAAGGGTCGTGGAACTCATCTCACCGACCGTGATACTGGCTGGGTCCTGACCAAACGAGTTGGCCGCCAGCTCCTTGATGTCCTCTTCAACCACGGGGGTATCGGTGTACAAATATTTGCTCTGGGTCCCTGGCGCAGCATCGACTAGCTTGTCGGCCTTGCCAATGACGTTCAGAACGTCGAACCGGAAGCCGGTCACCCCCTTGTCCCGCCAGAAGTTAACGATATCCACGGCCTCTTGCCGCACCGCCGGGTTGTGCCAATCCAGGTCCGCCTGGGTGGGATCGTATAAGTGCAGATAATACTTGCCAGTATCCGCGAACGGTGCCCAGGCGGGGCCGCCGAACTTCGATTCCCAGTTCGTCGGCAGGCTGCCGTCCGGTTTCGCCGAACGAATATAGTAATACGCCTGGTACTTGGGATCACCGGCCAGCGCCTTTTGGAACCACGCGTGCTGGGTGCTGGTGTGGTTCAGCACCATGTCGAGCATCACCTCGATATGGGCGTTTTTGAGCGCCGCCATCAGGTCCTCGAAGTCCTGCATCGTGCCGAACCGAGGATCGATGCGGCGGTAATCCGCCACGTCGTAACCGTTGTCATTTTGCGGCGAAACAAAGAACGGGTTGAACCAGATCATGTCGACGTGCAGGGACTTCAAGTAGTTAAGCTTGGCAATAATGCCGCGCAGATCACCGATGCCGTCGCCGTCGCTGTCATAAAAAGACTTGGGATAAAGCTGATAAATCACCTTTTGTCCGAGGGTCATGTTGCGCCTCCTTAAAACTGAAAAATACCGTGAAACTAAATCCGCCGGGCAAACTCCTGGAACCGGAAACGGTCCGGCCGGTGCCGCGACTCGGTGTACTGAAAGGTCGTCGTGTCCGTTAGCGAGGTGGCACTGCGCACCACCACGACCACCGCGTTTTCGCCCAGGTGCAGTAGTGCCTGGTCTTGCGCAGTTGCAGGCTCAACGGTGATCTCCTTTTTTGCATAGGCTATCACCAGGTGCAGCTCCCCTTCAAAGTATTGATACAATGAATCCTCCGCGACCGCTTTGCTGATGCTCGGCACCACCGCGGAATCGATGTAGTCGGTATCGATGATCACCGGCTCGTCGTTTACGATCCGCAGGCGGGTAAGCTTATGGGTCATGATCGGCTTGCAGTGGGCATCGACGTCCTCGAACACGTCTGCCGGCAACTTGGCATCCACCTGCTCGATCAGGCGGGTCTTAGAGTTGATGTGTTGGCGCGTGATCAGCTCTTTATAACTGACCACGCCACCAACTGGGAAAACGTACTGCTGCCGGTTAATAACGGTCGAGCCCTTGCCTTTTTGCGATTGAATGTAGCCTTCGCTTTTCAGGCGGGCCAATGCCTTGCGAATCGTGTCCCGCGAGGCCCCGTAAAGCGTCATCAGCTGGCTTTCACTCGGCAGCAGAGCATCGGTCGCGTATACGCCTTGATTAATTTTCTCCATTAAATCCGAGTGGACTAAATCGATTTTGGTCATTTCACGCCTCCTGTAACCGTTTTCCATGGTTCTATCGTATACCTGTACGTACAATCTGTCAAAGCTTTAAGCCTTATTATATAGGCACTTGTACCGTCCTGTACGTACAGATTCTTTCAAAAAAAAGGGCCACTGCACCCAGCCGACGCCAGCGCCTTGACCTAGCGGTACGAAGGAAGCCGGCTACACCGGGCTTTTGCCCGAACCACAAAAAAATTGGCCTGTCCCTTGGTGCACACCAGGTCAGGCCAAGCAAAAAGGCGACCGCGGCCGCCTACGTATGACTATTCAAACACCATTTGGTTCCGGTACAACTCGGCGTAAAAACCGTGCTGAGCCAGCAGTTCCTGATGACTGCCCTGCTCGATGATACGGCCGTGTTGCAGCACCACAATGCGATCCGCGTTGAGAATCGTCTTCAGCCGGTGCGCGATGACAAAACTGGTGCGCCCCTGGATCACGTTATCCATCGCCGCTTGGATCTTGGCCTCGGTGACGGTGTCGACGTTCGACGTGGCCTCGTCGAGGATCAGCAGCCGCGGATCGGTCAAAATCGTGCGGGCGATGCTCATCAGCTGCTTTTGGCCGGCCGAGAAAATGTTCTGTTCATCGGACACCTTGGTCTCGTATCCTTCCGGCAGGCTTTCGATAAAGTCGTGAATGTTGGCCTGCTTGGCCGCGTCGATCACGCGGTCCATCCCCGCCTCCGGTTCGCCGAAGCGAATGTTATCGGCAATGGTGCCGGTGAAAAGCTGCGGGTCCTGGAGCACGATACCGACTGTGTGCCGCAGCTGCGCCAGGTCGAACTCGCGCAGGTCGGTGCCATCGATGGTGATGCTGCCGGAATCCACATCGTAGAAGCGATTAAGCAGGTTCATCACGGTTGTTTTGCCGGAACCAGTGGGACCGACTAACGCCACCATCTGCCCTTTTTGCACGTCGATGGTCACGCCGTGAAGAATCTCCTTGCCCGGCAGGTAGGAAAAGCGGACGTCATCGATTTTCAGGGCATGGTCGATGTGGTCGATCGGTTTCCCATTGGCCGGCCGAACCTCGTCAGGCTGGCTGCGAACCTCGTCGACCCGCCGCGCGCCAGTGATGGCCAGCTGGATCATGCCGTACAGGCTGGTCAGCGTGATGATCGGCTGATAGTACTGCTGGGCGTAGTTGACGAACACCACGACCAGCGCCAGCGCCGCACCGGTGCTCAAACTGCCGCCCAGTGCCAGCCACGAGCCGGCAAAAATCACGATGGCGGTGTTGAGCAGTGACATCCCGGACAACAGCGGGCTGAGAATCCCGGACCAGATTTGGCCCTGAGTCGCCGTCTTGCGCACGCGCTGGTTGTAGGTGTTGAAGCCTTCAACCGAGTCGTGCTGCAGGCCGTTGGTGATGATCACCTTCTGGCCGGTGACCTGCTCGTTGATGTAGCCGTTCAAGGCGCCAATGTCGGTTTGCTGCTGATCCACGGCGACGGCGGCTTTTTTCATCACCAGCGCCGCAATCAGCAGCGCCACTGGCGTCGTGCTCATCGTCACCCAGGCCATGGTGGTGCTTTGGTTGAACATCATAATGAGAATGCCGATCATCTGGGCGATCGCCAGCAGAAAGTCGATCAGGGCCTGGTTCAGCGCGTTGAAAATGTTATCCAAATCACTGGTGTAGCGCGCGAGAATGTCCCCGTCGGAGTGCTGATCGAAGTACTCGACCTTCATCCGCTGCATCTTGCGAAACAGCCCGATGCGCATGGTCCCGGTCGAATACGCAGTGACCTTGGCCAGCAGCCACGACGCAATCAAAAGCGACGACGCATCACCGAAGTAAAACAGCATGTAAAACAGCAGCGTGTGGTGGAACGTGGTCAGGCTGGCGCCGGCCCGCGTGGCCGGGTTCGTCCAGGCCTGCACATAGGTGGTCAGCTCGCTGATGGCACGGCCCAGGTAGGTCGGGGCGATCACGACGCAGGCCGTGCTGATGCCAATGAGCACCGCACTCCAGAAGAACGGCCAGCCGTAAGGTTTGAGGTAATGCCAGTAGTAACGCCCGGCAAGTTTGATGTCTTTCATTACGCCGGCAGCCTCCCTTCCTTAGCTTTTTGCGTTTGGTAAATTTCCTGATAAATCGCATTATCGCGCACCAGCTCCTGGTGCGTGCCCTCGCCGACCACGCGGCCGCCGTCCAGCACCAGGATCGAGTCCGCGCGAATGATTGACGAGATCTTTTCGGCGATGACCACCGTGGTCGTGTGCTTCAGGTCGCGGTCCAGCGCTTCCTGCACCAGCTTCTCCGACTTGGCGTCCAGCGCCGAGGTTGCGTCATCCAGGATCAAAATCTCGGGATTGGCAATCACGCCGCGCGTGATGGCCAGACGCTGCTTTTGCCCGCCGGAAAAATTGGCGGAGCGCTCTTCGACCGGTGCGTCGTACGTTTCCGGCAGGCGCTCGATAAACTCAGCGGCCTGGGCGATTTCCGCGGCGCGGTGCATGCTGGCGGCCGTTGCCTCTTTTTTGACCTGGCGCAAGTTCTGGGCGATGGTGCCGGAAAACAGCGTCGAACGCTGCAGCACAAAAGCTACGGCGTCGCGCAGGGTCGCTTCCGGCAGCTCGCGCACGTCGACGCCGCCAATCAACACGCGCCCGGAATCCGGATCAAACAGCCGCGCGATCAGCTGGGCCAGGGTCGTTTTACCCGACCCAGTCGCGCCGACAATGCCAAGCATTTGGCCGGCCGGCACAGTGAAGGACACGTCTTTCAGCGTTGGCGTTTCGTCGCCGGGATACGTGAAAGTGACGTGGTCGAACGTGATGTCACCGGCGACCTTTTTTTCCGGGCCGTCCACGAAGTGCATGCTCGGCTGGTGATCAAACACCTCTTTCACCCGCCCCATTGAAATGAACGCACGCGAGGCGAAGGTCATGATGAACGAACCGTTGATCACGGCAAAGAGAATCTGGCCGAGGTACGAGGTGAAGCTGGACACCGCGGCGATGTACGCCGGGTGCGCCAGGACCTGCGTGCCGACCAGGTAGACCGAACCGGCAATGGCCACGTTGGCGGTCAGGAAAAAGGTCGGCATCAGCACGGCGAACAGCTCACCGATGCGCGTGGTGACATCGCGCAGCTCATCAGACGGCTTGGCGAAAGTTTTGATCTGGTTGTCCTCCTGCACGAAGGACTTGACCACGCGAATGCCCATCAGATTTTCCCGGGCGACGGTGTTGACGTTTTCGATCAGCTGCTGGGTGCGGCCAAAGAGGCTGCTCATCTGCCGAAAGGCGACCACGGCGACCAGGACGATAATCACCAGCATGGCGAGGATCACCCACCACTGCTGCGGCATCGTGGTCAGCGCCAGGGCCAGCGCGCCAAAAAACAGCAGCGGAATGCGCGTCACCTGCTGAAAGGCGGCCATCACCGCCCCTTGGATCTGCTGCACGTCGTTGGTCATCCGCACCACCAAATTGGACGCCGAGAAAGTCTCGATGTCCGCGTACGCGAACGACTGGACGTGGCGGTAAATGTCGGCCCGCAGATCGGTGGCCACACCCAGCGCCAGGCGCGCCGAGTACACGGTGTTGACGATCCCGCCGGCAATGCCGACCACTGCCAGCACAATCAGCCAGATGCCGTTTTGCCACACCGCCGTGCGGTCATGCGCCATGATGGCGGTCATCACCGTTTGCAACAGCCGCGGCTGCCACAGGGTCGCAAAGACCAGCACCAGCACGGCCAGCGTCGAAATAAGGGCGTCCTTTCGGTATTTTTTCAGGTACGGTAAAAGCACTTTCATGTGGTTTCTCCTTAAAATCTCAGTTTGACCAGCTTACCCGAATTTTTAATAACTAGCAAGTCAAAAAGGGGCCGGTGCTGCTGCCAGCGCCGAACCCCCCAAACCTTCACATAAACTTTTCTGCACTTCCGGCCGGCACGCGCACCAAGTCGCGTGCGACCAGTTCCTCAGCGATTTGCACCGCGTTCCAGGCTGCACCTTTCAGCAGGTTGTCCGACACGACCCAGAGGTTGTACGCGCCTGGGGTCTCCTGGTCCGGCCGGATGCGGCCAACAAAGGTGTCGCGCGACCCCGCCGCGTTGATCGGCTGCGGGTAAACCTGGTTAGCCGGGTCATCCTGGACGACCAGGCCCGGAAAGCCGCTCATGGCCGCGCGCAGGTCGTCGGCACTCGGCGTATTGCCCTCGCCAACTTCAAACCACACGGACTCGCCGTGCGCGATCGGCACCGGCACGCGGACGCAGGTCGCGGTGACCTTGATGGCCGGCGAGTTCTTGTCACCCAGCATGATTTTCTTGGTTTCGTGGATCATTTTCCACTCTTCATGCGTGTAGCCGTCTTCCTCGAACACGTCGATCTGCGGCAACAGGTTGAACGCCAGTGGGTAGGGGTGCTCGGCGCCTTTCACAGGCAGCACGGCCGCGTTCATCGGCTTGCCTGCCAGGTAATCGCGGGCCTCGTCTTCGAGTTCATTGATGGCGCTTTGCCCGGCACCACTGGCCGCCTGGTAGGTCGAGACAATGATGCGGCGCAGGCCGAACGCGCGGCGCACGGGCTCCAGGGCCATCATCATCTGGATGGTCGAGCAGTTGGGGTCAGCGATGATGCCGTTGTGGTGGTTGAGCGCGTCGGGATTGACCTCGGGCACGACCAGCGGCACGTTGTCGTCCATGCGAAAATGTGACGTGTTGTCCACGCACACGGCGCCGCGTTTAACGGCCTCGGGCAAGAGCTTGGCGGAAACCGAACCACCAGCAGAGGCCAGCACCAAGTCGACGCCGTTAAAGGAATCGGGTGTCGCTTCCTCGACCGTCACCGGCTGGCCCTTGAAGGTCAGCGTTTTGCCGGCAGAGCGCGACGACGCCAACAGGTGGACTTCCTTGACGGGAATCGTCGACTGTTCGAGTTGTTCGATCATGCGCGTGCCGACCGCGCCGGTCGCGCCTAAAATTGCCACCACATATGCTTTTGCCATTGTGCTACTCCTTTTGGGCCACGAAGCGCTGGATGCGCCTTGCCGCCTCAGTCAAATTCTCGGTCGACGCCGCGTACGACAGGCGCACGTGCCCCTCCCCGCCTGGGCCAAACACCGAGCCGGGCACCAGCCCGACCTTGGCGTGTTCAGCCAGGTCGTACACGAACTGCACATCATCGGTGCCAAATTGGGCCGGCAGCTTGGCGAAAATGTAAAACGCCCCGGCCGGCTTTGGCGCTGAAAAGCCGACCTGCGTCAGGGCCGCCATCATGAGGTCGCGCCGCTGTTGGTAGACTTTTTTCATTGCCTCGGCATCGCCGTCTCCAGCCGGGCTCATCGCCTCTTCAGCCGCCTTCATCATCGGGCTGGCCGCCGTCGTCACCATAAACTGGTGCATTTTGCCGGCCAGCTTGATCAGCCGCGCCGGGCCGGCCAGATAGCCGATGCGGTAGCCGGTCATCGCGTGGGACTTGGAGAGACCGGAAATCAGCAGGGTCTGGGACGGCAACAGGTGCGCCAAGCTGAGGTGCTTTTCCTCGTAGCTGAGTTCGGCGTAAATCTCGTCGGACAGCACCAGCAGGTCGGTATCGGCGATCACCGCCGCCAGCGCGCGCAGCTGCGCGTGCGTGTAGGTCGCCCCGGTCGGGTTGCTCGGGTAATTCAGGACCAGCCCCTTGGCGTCTGGGTGCGCCGCCAGCGTGGTTTGCAGCAGCTGCGGCGTCAGCAAGTAATCCGGCGCGGTGTTGACCTGCACCACGTTCAGGCCAGCCACGGTCGCGACCGCCTCGTACAGTGGAAACGTCGGCGTGGGAATGATGATGGTGTCGCCGGGGTTGAACAGCCCCGCGATGGCCGCGTGAATGCCTTCGGTGGCGCCAACGCTCACGACGACTTCGCTTTGCGCGTCGTAATGCGCGTCAAACGTGGTCGCCAGGTAATCGGCGATCTCCTGGCGCAGCTTTGCGTAGCCAAACGACGGCGCGTAATGCGACCAGTCGGCATCGATGGCGGCGTCCGTCGCCTGTTTAATGTGCTCGGGTACCGCAAAGTCCGGCTCGCCCAGGGTCAGCTTGATGATCCCAGGAATCGGGGAAATTTTGTTGTCGACCTCGCGGATGGCGCTGGGCGGCACGGCCGCCACCTGGCGATTGCCGAGGCCGGCCAGACTTTTTTTCAATTCAGGCATAATCAGTTTTCCTTCTATCTAATGAATTTACAGCAGTGCATCCAGACCCACGGTCAAACCGACCGGCAGCGTCTTGACCTGGCGCGCGGCCAAGGCCACGCCCGCCATGAAGCTCGAGCGGTCAAAAGAGACCTGCTTGATCGACAGGCTTTCCCCTGCGGCCCCGAACACGACTTCCTCCTGGGCCACATAGCCCGGCAGGCGCAGCGCGTGCACTGGCACGTCGTCCAGCCACTCGCCGCGCGCCGGCGCATCTTGGTGCGGGGCAGCCGGCTTTTTGGTCCGAGCGTCGGCAATCAGCTTGGCGGTCGCCTTAGCGGTGCCGGACGGCGCGTCCAGCTTGTCGGAATGGTGCGCCTCAACGACCTCGGCGTCCGGGAAGTACTTGGCAGCCTTGGCGGCAAATTGCATCATCAACACCGCCGAAATGGCAAAGTTCGGCACGATCAACAGGCTTTGCTCGTTGCCCTGGGCAATCGCGCCCAGCGCCTCTTGGTCGCCTTGGCTCAGCCCACTGGTGCCAATCACGGCGTTCATGCCGTGGCTGAGCGCATACTCGGCGTTGGCGCGCGCGGCCTGTGGCAAGGTAAAGTCCACCCAGACGTCGGCTTGAACGGTGATGTCAGCCAGGCTGGTGAAAACCGGAAACGCGGCCTGCTCTTTGGCCTCCGGCGCCAAACCGCCAACGATCGTCAGGTCCTGTTCGCCGGCCATCATGGCTGCGACCTGCCTGCCCATTTTGCCGAAAACGCCGGCTAGAAAGACGGTTGTCATTGCGCGACCTCCAATTCTCCCAGTGAATCTAGGACGACCTGAGTTTCCGTTTCGTTCAGCGGCACCATCGGCAGGCGCAGGCGGTTTTGAATCTCGCCGCGCCGGCCCAGCGCCATTTTCACCGGTGCCGGGGACGGATAGGCAAACAGCGCGTGCATCCGCGGCGTCAGCCAGGCCATCTGCTGATCGGCGGCCGTGATCGCACCGGCGGCCAGTTCGTCGATCACTTGCTGCATCTGGTTGCCGTACAGGTGCGACGCGACGGAAATCACGCCGCGCGCCCCCACTTTCAGCGCGTCTTCGAACTGATCGTCGTCGCCAGTGTACACGGCAAAGTCCTTTGGCAGGTGCTGGACCAGCCAGGCGAGGTCTTCAACCGTCGTGCATTGCTTGACGCCTTGAATGTTCGGGTGCTTGGCCAGCTGCGCAAGCGAAACGTTCGACAGCTGGACCACCGAACGGCCCGGAATGTTGTAAATGATGACGGGTTTGGCACTGGCGTCGGCAATCGCCGTGAAGTGGGCGATCATCCCTGCCTGGCCAGGCTTGTTGTAGTACGGCACCACGGCGAGCACTGCGGTGATGGCGGAAATCGATGAAACCTCCTTGGCAAACGCGACAGACTCACGCGTGGAGTTGGTGCCAATGTTGGCGACCAGCGCCGCGCGGCCTTTGAGAACCTGACCGACGTGCTCGAACAGGCTGACTTTTTCCACGTGCGACAGCGTTGGCGATTCGCCGGTGGTCGCGCCGACCACCAGCCCCGTGGTGTGCTCGGCGAGCAGCCGCTCGATCAATTTGTCGAGCGCCGGGTAGTCAATTTCGTCGTGTTCATTAAACGGCGTAATCAGCGCTGTCAGGATCGGATGATTTTCTAACATATTATGCTTCCTCCATGCGATGCTTTAAAAAGCCAACAAACGCGTCCACGCCCGGTTTCAGGGCCGCCTCGTCGGGGGTGAGCTCAGCCGAATGCAAGCTGTGCGCCGGATCGTTCACGCCCAGCCACACCATGGTGCCGGGAAACTGCTGCAGTAAGAACCCAAAGTCCTCACCGGTCATGGCCGGGGCAATGTCGGCAAAATCAACGGCTGGCGCCTGCTTCATGTAACTGATCAAGTCGGCGGTTTGCGCCGGGGCGTTTTCCACTGGCATGTAGCCGCCTTGGATCAGCTTCAGGTCGGCCTTGACGCCGTATGTGGCAGCGACGCCTTCTGCAATCTGCCGCACGCGGGCTTGCATCATTTCGATGTCGGCTTGGCGAAAGGCGCGAATCGTACCGTCCAGCCGTGCCGATCCGGCGATCACGTTGCCGATGGTGCCGGCGTGGAAGGTGCCCAGGGTGACCACCCCGCCGCGGACCGGATCGACATTGCGCGACACAATGGTTTGCACCTGCATCACGAACGCGGCGGCCGCCACGATGGCGTCATTGGCCTTTTGGGGAAAAGCGGCGTGACCACTTTTGCCAGTGAACGTCAGGTGAATCTCCGTCGTGCCGGCAAACAAGGTGCCCATGCGGGTCGCGATTTGGCCGGCCGGCAGCGCGGGATTGTCGTGCAGCCCGTAAAATTCGTCGGGCCGCCACTGGCCCTTGAAGGCGCCGGCGTCAAACACGCGCTTGCCGCCGTACTCCGCCTCTTCCGCTGGCTGGAAAAAGAACACCAGGTTGTCCTTGGGCTGATGGGTGGCAAAATACGCCAGAATGCCCAGCGCGACCGTCATGTGCACATCGTGGCCGCAGGCGTGCATCACGCCTGGGTGGTTCGAGGCGAACGGCAGGCCCGTTTTTTCCTCGACCGGCAGCGCGTCGATGTCGGTGCGGTAGCCCAGCGTACGGCGCGGCGCCGTGCCAGCCAGGTGCACCAGCAGCGCGGTTGGCACCTCCTCGACGTGCTTGACCGTCAGCCACGAGCAGTCCAGGTGCTGCACAAATTCTTCGATGTACGCCTGAGTTTGGACCTCGTGCAGCGCCAGTTCCGGAATGCGATGCAACGCGCGCCGCACCGCGATCAGTTCGGCTTCAGTTAAAGTGGCCATGAATTTGCCTTCCTATAGTTTGCGCAGCGCATCGATCAGGCCGGTTTCGCCTGCGGTCTTCGCGTCCTTCATCTTGATCACCTTGGCCGGGACGCCGGCGACGACCGCACCCTCCGGCACGTCGTCGATGACAATGGCCCCGGCTGCCACGACCGCCCCTTTGCCGACGTGCACGCCTTCAATCACCACGGCATTGGCACCAACCAGCACGTCATCTTCAATGATCACCGGGGTGGCGCTGGCTGGCTCAACGACGCCGGCCAGGACCGCACCGGCCCCGATGTGGCAGTGTTTGCCAACCGTGGCGCGGCCGCCCAGCACGGCGCCCATGTCGATCATCGACCCGGCCCCAATCTTGGCGCCGATGTTGATAATGGCACCCATCATGATCACGGCGTTGTCGTCGATGGTGACATGCTCGCGGATGATGGCGCCAGGCTCGATCCGTGCGTTGATTTTGCTGATGTCCAGCATTGGCACGCCGGTGTTGCGGCCTGTGGTTTCAACCCGCAGCTGCGAGATAGCGTCGCGGTTTTCAGCCAGCCACGGTGAGAGCTTGGCGGCATCCCCGTATAGCTGGCCGGTTTTAACGTCGAGAAAAGCCTGGACGCCGGCCGGCACCGCCGTGAGCTTTTCAATGTCCCCTGCCAACGTCACGTGCATCGGTGTGGTTTTCGGGGCGCTGGCGATGTAGTCAATAATTTGTTCCGCGTTGAATTCAGCCATGTTTTTTCCTCCTAGAAAATGAAAAAGTCCATCCGGCAACGCTCGCCAGATGGACAGCAAATAGTCCAATTAATTGACGATAGCGCCCCGCATTGCTGCGACAGTCCGCCGGATCTTCTCCAGCGGCCCAACCGCTCACCGTTAACACGCCGGTGAGGATTTCGGCGGTGTTCCCTTTTGCCTGCCTTCAACGCATGTGCTTTGCTCGGGCAGGTTACTGATGGCGACCGCAACCTCTATCTTTTTCGTATGTGATTGACATTAGCTTACGATTAAAATACCTAGCCGTCAACCCTTGACATGGACCGACCCCTTTGGTTATGTTGGAGCCAATTGATTAGAGAACGGGGAGACAAAAATGAAGGTCATCAAATTTGGGGGCTCATCGCTGGCAACTGGGGCGCAGCTGGCTAAGGTCATTAAAATTGTGCAGGCCGACCCAACGCGCCAGGTCGTGGTCGTTTCGGCGCCGGGCAAGCGCGACAAAACCGACGTGAAGGTCACCGACCTGCTGGGCCAGCTGGCCGACCAAGTCCTCGCGGGCAAGGACCCGGCGGCACTGATTGAAACCATTCTGGCACGCTACACTGAGATTCAGCAGCATTTTGGCCTGACCGATGACGTGGTGGCGCGCCTGCGTCAGCACCTGCAGCAGCTCGCTAAGGCGACCTACCCCGGCGTGGACTACCTGCGCTCCGCCTTCATGGCGCAAGGCGAGCACATGAACGCGCAGCTGGTTGCCGCCGTGATGGCGAACCTGGGCATGAGCGCCCGGTTCGTCAGCCCCAAAACGCTTGGCATCACCCTCACCGGCAAGCCCGGCGCCGCCCTGGTGGCAGACGACAGCTATGCCCGCCTCGCGCAGTTCACGCTGCAGCCAGGCGAGGTCATTGTCGTACCCGGCTTTTACGCTTACGACGCGGCCGGCAACGTACTGACCTTCGCGCGCGGCGGCTCGGACATCACTGGCTCGATCCTGGCCAAGGGGCTTTCCGCTGACCTGTACGAAAACTTCACCGACGTCTCCTGGGTGTACGCCGCTGACCCCGGCATCGTTGACCACCCGCGGGCCATCAGCACCCTGACTTACCGGGAAATGCGGGAGCTCGCCTACGCCGGCTTTTCCGTGTTCAATGACGAGGCACTGATTCCCGTGATCGAAGCGGGCATTCGCGTCAACATTAAGAACACCAACGCGCCGAACGACCCGGGCACCATCATCGCGCCGACCAAAAACGTGCAGCACCACCATCACATCACCGGCGTCGCGGCCAAAAAAGGCTTCACCGCCTTGTACCTGCACCACTACCTGATCAACCAGGAAGTCGGCTTCACCCTGAAGCTCCTGCAGATTCTCGCCAAGTACGGTGTCTCGTACGAGCACATGCCATCCGGGATCGACGATTTGACCCTGATCATCGACGAAAATCAGCTGACGCCGCAAATCAAGGACCAGATCGCTGCCGAAGTCCGCGCCCAGATCCACCCCGACGAGCTGGAATGGCTGCCGGACTTTGCCATCGTCATGGTCGTCGGCGAGGGCCTGTACGCGCGGCCGGACCTAGTCGCTCGCATCATGGTCGCGCTGGCCGACGCCGGCATCGAGCCGTCTGTCATCAACCAAGGCGCCTCAAAAATCGGGTTGATGCTGACGGTGCCAACGGCCAAGGCCGCAGCCGCCGTCTCCGCGATTTACGCGCTCAGCTGCAATAAGCAAACCGCCGCGGCCAAGTAACCGGCCGCACGCAAAAACCGGCCAGACTGACGAGAAACGGTGTCAGTCTGGCCGGTTTTTAGTTCGACCAGGTAAAAATGCCCCAGCGCTTAGTCGTCTTCGGCGGCTTGAGCGTCTCAAACCGCTTGACCGCAATGCCGGACGTGGCCTCGGCCCGGGCGTCGACTGCCAGCAGAAAGTCCACCAGCTGCGCCGTGAGTTCGTCCGTGTAACCTGGCGACTGCACCAGTCGGGCATCCAGCCACGCGCTGGGGATCCGGTAATCATCGTACCAGCGCCGCACCCCGTCGGCCGGCTCTTCGTCAAAGCGCAGCACCCCGTCGATCTGGCGCGCGACCTTGGCAATGTCCATCTTCCTGACCTGCGGGCCGAACAGCCAGCGCACCTCAAAGTCTTTTTCCGGCTCAAAATCGTAGAGCCCGGCCAGGGAGTACTTGTCCTGCAGGCTGCGAATGCCCATTTTTTCCAGGCTGGCGGTCGCGGCCTGCCAGCCCTTATCTGTCCGCGAGGCGCCGTACACCAAAATCTCCAGGTCCTTGTCGGCCGCCTTGGTCGCAAACGCCCCGGCGGTCGACCCGCGCATCAGGTCCAGCGTGATCAAGATCCCAGTGAGCATTTCGCCGCCCTTCACCGGATCCATCATGCCAAAAAGCCGACTGGGAATATCCTGCACAATGGTCGGGTAATTGGCCAGGTAACGCTTCAGGTAAGGCGTGCGGAAGCGGACCTGCGGCGCCACCAGCACCGCATCGATGTGGGTGCCGATGTCGTACGCGGTGTCCGGCCGGACCGCGTCCACGCTGCCGTAAGTGAACACTAAGTCCGTGGTCGAAACCCGCTCATCCTGAAGAAAACTGCGAATGTCGTCCATGCGGGCGGTCAGGCTGGGCTCAATCGTGTTGATGCCCTTGACCATCCGGGCGCAAAACAGGCTGGAGGAGCCGCCGCCTGCACAGCAGAATAATAGATTCAAATGGCCGCCTCCCCGTATTCGTTGCCTTCTATTTTATCACATAAAAACAGCGGACCGGCGCAACCAATCCGCTGCTTCAGGCTTTTGGGAACGGTCTTAGAACTTGTAGTTCCAGGCCGGCACTTCGGTACTCTTGTACGTCTTCTTGATCACGTTGGCCACGGCCTTCGTCTGGTAGGCCTTCACGATCTTCTTGTACGTCTTGTTGTTCTTGTCCTGCTTGCGGGCCACGATGATGTTGATCCATGGCTGCGACTTCTTGGTGATCTTCTCGCGGTAAATCGCTTTTTCCGGGTTCAGCTTGGCATCGACGGCAATACCGGAATTGATGACCGATGCGTCAACGTCAGAAAGAGTGCGCGGCAGCTGAGCGGCGTCCAGTGGCTTGACGTTCAGGTCCAGCTTGTTGGTCTTGATGTCGGCCGGGGTTGGCAGCTCGGTGTTCTTGAGCGTGATGAACCCAGCGGTTTCGAGCAGTTCAAGCGCGCGGCCTTCGTTGGTCGGGTCGTTCGGGATCGAGACCGTATCGCCTTTTTTCAGATCCTTCAGGCTGGAGATTTTCTTGGAGTAAACGGCCAGCGGCGCCAGAATGGTCTTGCCGATGCTGACCAAACTGCCCTTGTTGGACTTGTTCCAGTTATCCAGGAAAAACTGGTGCTGGAAGGCGTTCAGGTCGATGTCGCCAGCCTGCAGGGACGAATTTGGCTGGTTGTAATCGCCGAATTCCTTAATCTTCAGGTTGATGTGCGCATTTTCCTTATCCAGCTGCTTTTGCACGGCCGCCCACACGGTCTTATCCGCGCCGACAATGCCGACCGAGACGTTTTGCGTCTTCGGCGCCGCAGAAGCGCTCTTGCCGCATCCGGCCAACAACGTGCCCAACGCAACGGCTGCAACAGCCAAAACCTTAAAACGTAATTTCATGATGATTCCTCCTCGTATTTTCCCTTGTGGGTGAAACGATATTGAATGGGTGATGGTCCCCGTGCTTCTCTAGTCGCTCGTGCAAGCACGAGCGCCGTCGAGTGGCAGGCTGTAAACGGCAAAGCCGTTAACAGCCTGCTCAAAAAAGTCCGCCCACTTCTAACATGGTTAGTTAGAAGTGAGCGGACCCACGGTACCATTCTAATTCGGCTGGCGAACCAGCCCTCAGCAACAGACAAACATCTGTGTGCGAGATAATGGTCGCCGTCCATCACAGCCTTGCTTGCGCTCGGTGTGCCTATTATGTCGAGCCATCTTCGCGCTGCCTCACTACCCCGCTCTCATCAACTCGGGTTTTCTGGTCAGTCCCAGCTGCGCTACTCACTCAACGTCGTTTCAGTAATTTTTAACTTAAGGCCAGAATAGCACAGCAAATTTTAATGTCAACCATTGCATTTTAAAAAGTTTACGCCTATGTTTTGATGCGAAGGAGTGATCACAACATGGACGAAGCAACAGCATTTTTGCAGCAATTAGTACAAATTGATACCAGTACGGCAACAACCAACGAATCACAAGTCGCGCACGTGATTCAACAAAAACTGGCAGCGGCCGGGATCGACAGCAAGCTGATCCCTTACGCCAAAAACCGTGACAACCTGGTCGCCGAATTTGGGACCGGCAAGCCGATTTTTGCCTTCACCGGACACCAGGACGTCGTCAACGTCGGCGACCTCAGCAAGTGGACTTACCCGCCGTTTGAGGCCCACATCGAAGACGGCAAACTGTACGGGCGCGGCGCCTCAGACATGAAGTCCGGGCTGGCCGCCGAGGTGCTGGCGTTCATCGCGCTCAAGCAAAGCGGCTTCGACCACCACGTCCGCCTGATTCTCACCATCGGCGAAGAGTACGGCGCGATGGGTGCCCAGCAGCTGACAGACGCCGGTTACGCCGACGACATTGACGCGTTGCTGGTCGGCGAGCCGACTGCCGGAAAGATTGAGTACGGCCACGCGGGCTCATACAACTACAAGGTCAAGAGCTACGGCAAGTCCGCCCACTCGTCCCTCCCGGCGCTGGGCACCAACGCCATCGTCAAGCTGACCGATTTCATCGTGGCCGAGCGTCACCTGTTTGACGACGTCCCGGTCGATCCGGTCATCGGGCCGCTGGTTCACAGCGTCACTGTGCTGAAGGCCGGCGACCAAGTCAACACCATCCCCGACTACGCGGAACTGGCAGGCAATATCCGGCCGACCCCGAGCTTCATCAACGAGAAAGTCACCGCGCGGCTCAAGGACGCCGTGGCCAAAATCGATGCCAAGGGCGATGGTTCGCTGAAGTTTGAACTGACCCACACCTTCTACCCGGTGCTCACGCCCACCGACAGCAAACTGGTCACCCGCGCCAACGAGGCCATCGAGTCCGTTTCCGGCAGCAAACTGCCGCTAACGGTTTCCCATGGCGCCACCGACGCCTCTGACTTCACCAAGTCCAAGAACAAGTTCGAGACCATCATTTATGGTCCCGGCAACGAGGACAAGATGCTCAGCCACCAGGTCAACGAGTACGTCTCCCTGGACCGCTTCCACACGGTGATCAAGGAGTACGAGGCCATCGCGCGGCACTACTTCGACTAACGCTCGGGCAATCAAAAAGGCGAGGAATCCGCTGATCCCTCGCCTTTTGTGTGGCCGTAAGAATTAATTTTGGCCCAGCAATTCTTTCAGTGTTGGCGCCTTTGAATCCTTTTCCGACAGCTGCTCGCGGTCGGTAGGGTCAATTGCGATTGGCCAGTCCACGCCCAGCGCCGGGTCCAGCGGGGTCAGCGCGGTGCCGGCCATCCCCTTGACCCATTCGTTGTCGAAGAAGTACAGGTACTCGGTGCCATCTTCCAGCGCCTGGAATCCGTTGCAGACCCCTTGAGGCACGAAGACCTGAACGCCCGGCTTAAGCGGCACGGTGGCCACTGCACCCAGCGTCTTGCTGTTTGGCCGCGTGTCCACGTAAACGCCCAGCGCTGACCCGTAAGCCACCGTGACCAGCTTGTCCATCGCCTCACCGTGCAGGCCGCGTACGGCGCCGCGCTTGGAGCGGGTCAAGTTGATCTGCCGCCAGGCGCCAATCGTTTCCGGCAGGATATCGGCATAACTGCTGCCGCGGTATAATTCGCGCACCGTGCCGCGGTCATCTGTCACCATTTTGGCGCTGATGACCTTCAGGCCGTCAATCTTTGAGTCCTTTTGTGCTAAAGGTTCGATCTTGGTTTCCATTTTGCTGCTCCTCATCATTCAATTGGCCCGGCCGCTGACTTACCGGCGGGTCCAGTGTTCTATTTTATCATTCGTGGCAATCAGCACCTCGTCGGTCATGCCCAAAAACAAGCCGTGCTCGACGACGCCGACTGTGCTGTCCAGCATCGCGGCCAGCCCCGCCGGAATTGGCAACGGATCGACGTGCAAATCGATGATGTAGTTGCCGTAGTGCGTCACGTAGCGGCTGCCATCGGCCTTTTGGCGAAACGCGGGCTTTAAGCCTTGCGCGTCAAAGCGGCGAAAGTTCTGCTCACAGGACACCGGCAGGACCTCGACCGGCAGCGGAAAACCGCCAAGCCGGTCGACCACCTTGCTTTGGTCAACGATCCACACGTTGTGCTTGGCGTTGATCGCCACGTTTTTCTCTAGCGTCAGCGCCCCGCCGCCGCCTTTGATGCCGTCGAGGTGATGATCCACCCGATCGGCGCCATCGACGCACAGGTCCACCTGGTCAATATCGGCCAGCTCGCTGACCGTGAAGCCGTTTTGCTCGAGCTGCTGCTTGGAGCGGTTCGACGTCGTGACGATTGCCTTCAGATTCAGCGGTGTCTGCTTGTTGCGCGCGCCCAGCAGATCAATGAAAAACGCCACCGTTGAGCCGGTGCCGACCCCGAGCACGGTGTGCGGCTGCACCATCGCGACCGCCTGGGCGGCCGCTTGCTTCTTCAGTTCATCCTGAGTTGCCATGATTGCCTCCTATCGTGATTAAATGTCCTTACTCAGTGTATCGAGCGGCGCAGGCCTGCGCAAATTTTTTTGACCGCGGATATGAAATAAAATTTCAACGGTGGGCCGAGTGCGCTATCATTAAGGGAAAAGGAGGCAGCTTCTATGTTAGCAGTCGGATTGATGTCAGGGACGTCCCTAGATGGCGTGGACGCCGCGCTAGTCGAGCTCACCGGCACCAGTGAACAAACCAAGGTCAGCTTGAAAGAATTTATCACGGTACCTTTTAGTGCGACAGAAAAAGCACAGATTCAGGCACAGCTGGCCAACGCGACGTCCAGCGTCGAGGGCTTGTGTAGCCTCGACTTTGCGCTGGGCCGCAGCTTTGGCCAGGCGGTGCTGGCAGTTTGCCAAAAGGCTGGGATTTCCAGCGATAATCTTGTCTTTGTCGCCAGCCACGGCCAAACGCTTTACCACCTGCCGGATCCCCCGGAGGGCGAAACGCGTAGCACCATGCAGCTGGGCAACGCAGCGATTATCGCCGAGCTCACCCACACTACTGTGGTGTCGGATTTTCGCGCCCGCGACATGGCCGTGGGTGGCCAAGGTGCACCCATCGTGCCGTACTCCGAGTACGTGCTATATCGCAGCCCTGATCACACCCGCATCTTGCAAAATATCGGCGGCATCGGCAACGCCACCATCATCAAGCAAAACGCCAAGCTCGAAGACCTGTTTGCCTTCGACACCGGTCCGGGCAATATGGTGATCGACGAACTGTGCCGCCACTTTTTCCATGAGGAGTACGATGACGGCGGCAAACACGGCGCGGCGGGCACGGTTAATCAGACCGTGCTGCAGGCACTGCTGAAGCATCCCTACTTCGCCGAACAACCGCCCAAAACGACGGGCCGTGAGGTGTTCGGCAAGCAATACACCGAAGCGCTGCTGGCCAACTATGACTTGAAAGCAGACGACTGGATCGCGACAGCCACCGCGCTGACGGCTCAAACCATTGCCGATGCGATCAAGCCGTTCGCGCCAGCTGGCACGCAGCTCATCGTGGGCGGCGGTGGCAGCTACAACCCGACCCTGCTCGCCATGATAGCCAAAGCCGCCCAGGGCGTTGAGGTCCTGACTCAAGAGCAGCTGGGCTTGCGCTCCGACGCCAAGGAGGCCATTGCCATGACCATTCTTGGCAACCAAACCTTGCACCATCTGCCAAGCAACGTGCCCAGCGCCACCGGAGCCAGCCGGCCCGTGATCTTGGGCAGCATGACTTACTACGATTAAGCTTCCGGCTTCCGGCCTGCCGCAGCACTGCGGTAGGCATTTTTTTGACCGCGCCGCCATGCAAAAAGGCCGCCGACAAGTCGGCGACCTTCGCGTGCTGCTGTATCTTTACATGTGACCCTTCTTCAGGAAGTAACTGTGCTCTTCGGTCATGAAAATCACCGCGAACAAAGCGCAAAAACCGTAAAGGATCGTCGAAGCCACACTGTTCATGTGCGGCCAAATCAGATACGGGATGATCATCACCAGAAACGATGACAATGCCCAAATCCAGCGGTTAATGTTGATATTCCGCGCTTTCAGCCCGGCGATGGCCCACTGACTCAAGGCAAACACAATCAGAAAGCCAGCGAAGACGAGTATCCAGTAAAACATATCAACACCTCAAATTCTTTTAGTCAGTGGCAGCTGCGGCGTCACGCTTAGCCTGGGATTCAGAATCCTGACCGTTGCCATTGATTTCGTCAGAGTACATCTTGTTATCGTAAGCCTTCACGAACGGGAAGTAAATCACGGTCGCAACCACCAGGTTGAACAAGATCAGCACAACCATGCGCCAGTCGTTCCCAGCAGACAGGTAACCACCAATTGGTGCTGGCAGTGTCCAGGCTGGAATCGTGGTGAAGCCGTTGACCAGGCCGAACTTAACGGCGAAGTAGGAAATCGTGGTCAGAACCAGCGGTACTAAGTTGAACGGAATAAACATGTACGGGTTCAGCATCATTGGCGCACCGAAGATCATCGGCTCGTTGATGTTAAAGATCGCAGGCACGATGGAGAACCGACCAACTTCCTTCAAGAACTTCGACTTGCAGATCGTCAGGAACATCATCGCGACGACCAAAGTTGCGCCGGCACCACCGATGGTAACCGTCCACTGATAGAACTGTTCAGGGGCAATGTATGGCAGCTTGGTTGCAGCTGTGCCCTTCGCAAGGGCATCGGCGTTGGCGTTCAGCATGATCAGCCACATTGGCCGAACCACGGAACCGACGATCGACATCCCGTGAATCCCGAAGCTCCACAGCAGGTGGATCAGGAACATTGGCAGCAGCGCGCCCAGCAGGTTGTTGCCCAAAATGTTGGTCAGCGGCTGGAACAGCATCAGCAGTGCGGCGTTTACGTCGAAGCCCAGGACATCCCGGATCAACCACACAAACGTGAGAATCACAGCGCCAGGAATCAGCGCTTCAAACGAACGGGCAACGGCCGGTGGCACTTGCTCCGGCATTTTGATCGTGACGTTGTGCGTCTTGAAGAACCGGTAAGTCTCAACCGCAAAGATCATGGCCAAGATGCCACCGAACATCCCGGATGCACCCAGGTTGGCCATTGGAATCACGAAGCCAAGCGGCTTTGCCTTCGGGGTCAAGACGTTGATCGGCTGCTGCAACATGAAGAATGCACCCAGCGACAAGATCCCGCCGGTCACGCCATCCAAGTTGTAGGACTTCGCCAAGTCCTGCCCCATGACAAACGTTGCGTAAATCGCCATCAGACCCATGGTCATCCGGTAAGGAATCACGATGGTCGCCGAGTACGGTGCCAACGCATCAGCCCACGCCTTAATTGGCAGGTTGATGAAGACCATGAAGAAGGTCCCAATTAAAACCAGAGACAGCGAGGAAACAACCCCGTTACGAATGGCAAGCAGATGGCGCTGAGTCCCGATCTTCGCCATTGGTGGGACGAGTTTTTGCTCGACCCACTTCATCATCTTATCCAAACTACTCACTCCTAACCTAATTTGAGAATAATTGCTGCTAGGTGATTTTTGAAATCGCCTTCACCATGAAGTGTACCAGCCTGAAATTATATTTCAACCAGTTTGGCTAAAAAATCTGAAATTCTGTCATTTCATTTTATAGCCGGAATTGGTATATTCCATTAAAGCAGACGCTTCTTGTAATCGCGAATGACCTGGTGCGAATCCGCCAGAGCCTTCGAGGTTTGCTTGAAGTTGCAACTGACAAAGTCATAAAAAATGATGTCAACAATCATAAATTGCGCCAGCAGTGAGTTGGTCGCCGCAATGCGGTTTGCCGCCTCCTTAGGCTGCGAGGTGTGAACCGCGATGTCCGACTGTTTGGCCAGACTATTATTGCCAAAGCGCGTCAGCGAGATCAGCTTGACGCCGATTTTCTTGGCAAACTGTGCAGCCACTAGCACCTCAGGCGTCTCGCCCGAGTTGGAGATCAGCCACAGCACATCCCCCGGCCGGGCGTTGACCAGTTTGGGCAGCAGCGAGTTGAGGTCATTGTCGGCAACCGCCGGCGTACCGATGCGATTCCACTTCTGGCAAATGTTTTCTGCCGTCAAATTCGACGCGCCGATGCCGAACACAAACAGCTGCTTGGCCTTGCTCACCGCCTTGACCAGCGCCGTCACCTCATCTTGGTTGACCTGGTCCGTGGTTTCCCGGATCGATTGCAAGGCGCTGGACAGCAGCTTGCTTTTGATCGAAGGCAGGGGCTCATTGGGCGTGATGTCCGCAAAATTCTGCGGGTCATCCGGCGTCTTGGTGAGATCTGACGACAGCAGGATCTTCAGCGTGGTGAAGCCGTCAATGTCCAGACTCTTAGTCAGTCTGATCACCGAGGCGGGACTGGAGCCCGCCGCCTTGGCCAAGCTAGCCGCAGTCATGCCAATCACCTGCTCTGGGTGGGCTAGGATGAATTTCGCCACCTTATCCTCCGCCTCGGATAATTCTGCCCGGGCATTCAGGATCCGTCCCCGTACTGACATTGGTATACCTCCTTTGTAAACAAGAATAAGTGCCCACCAATAACGTGACAAGCGATTTTGTTAGTTTTCCTGACAATTCATGAAAAACTATTTCAGAATTTTCAGCGCCTTGGCGATGAAGCCGTCGCTTTGCTGCAGTGCGGCCTTAGCCTGGGCCAGATCCGTGTCGCCGTCAATCATGACGATGGCGACCTTAGGCTCGTGCTCCGCGGCTTCGTAGTACTTCTCAGCCGTTGCATAATCCACCCCGGTGGCCGCCATGATGATGCGCTTGGCCCGGTCGACCAACTTGATGTTCGTCGGCTTCACATCGACCATTAAGTTGCCGTACACCTTGCCCAGCTTGATCATGGCGGTGGTGGAAATCATGTTCAGCAGCAGCTTTTCCACGGTTCCCGCCTTCATGCGCGTCGAGCCAGTCACGACCTCCGGCCCAACCACGGCTTCGATCACCAAATCGGCGTGCGCCGAAATGGCTGCGCCTCGATTGCAGGAGAGAGCGCCAGTACCGGCGCCGACGCTTTTGGCGTAGTCGAGCCCACCAATCACATACGGCGTACGTCCGGAAGCCGCCAGGCCAAGCACAAAATCTTTGGCGCTTAAAGCATGCGCCTTGAGGTCAGCCGCGCCGCCTTCCTGGCTGTCTTCGGCGCCCTCGACGGCCTCGGTCATCGCGCTTTGGCCGCCGGCAATCAGGCCCTGCACCATTTCCGGGGAGACGCCAAAAGTCGGCACACACTCGGCCGCGTCCAGTACGCCCAGCCGGCCACTGGTGCCGGCGCCAATGTAGAAAAGCCGCCCGCCTTCGCGAAAGCTGGCGACGACTTGGTCCACGATGTGCGTCAGCGGCGTCATGACTTCAGGGGCCGCAATGACTGCTGGCACTTGCTGGTCCTGCTGGTTGATCGTTTTCAAAATCTCTGCCGTGCTCATCACGTCAATGTGAGTCGTCGCGGGATTACGTGCCTCAGTTGTGTTTTCCATTGTTATGCTCCTTACTTGAATCAAATAACCATGTCCAGGCTTGCGCTAACGCCTGATTCCAGAAGAACCAGTCATGCTCGCCCGGACCGGTTTGATACGTGACCCCAAGTCCAAGGTCGTGGGTCAAAAAATCGTTGAAGGCATCGTTGGCCTGCTTCATAAAATCGCTGTCGCCGATGGTGTGATACCACCGCATCCGCTGAAGTGCGGCCTGGTCTGCTTGCTTCAATGCGCGCCGCAGCTGGTCAGCCGGCACCTTTTCGCCAAACACGCGGCGGTAGTCGGGCATGATGCTTGGCACGACGCCCAGGTCGACCACCGGTGAGATAGCCACCACCGCACTGAACCAGTCCGGGTGAGCCGCCGCCAGCATCATCGCCCCAAAACCGCCCATGGAATTGCCGGCGACAATGTTGTTGTCAGGGCTGGCATCCAGCGGCAAAAGCTTTCGCATGGTTGGTATCAGCTCCTGGGTGAGATAATCATAGTATGGCGCACCGGTCACCTCATTTTGATAGAAGCTGCGATCCATTTCCGGCATCACCACCGCCACGTTATCGCGCACCGCCAGCGGTTCAATGGCCGTTTTGCGCTGCCATCCGGAGCCGTCGTCGCCCAAGCCATGGAATAGCCACACCGTGCGCAGCGGTCGGTCCGGCAGCTGGTCTGGCAGTACCACGGTTGTCCGCATCTGGTTTTGCAGCCGCTGCGACGCCCGGGTTAATGTAATCAAGGCCATTTTGACCAAGTCCTTTCTTCTTTACTCGTTCTCTTTATAAAACAAAAAACCATATAATTCAATAAAACCTTGAAAAAATATTTCACGTTGCTAATATGTAAGGGTAATCAAGCCAGGACAACTCAACACAGGGAGGCAGCACCATGACGTATCAAATCGGCATCGATAGCGGCGGCACCCATATTGTCGCCACTGCCTGGGATAACAGCGGCAAGCAGCTGGCGCAAACCACCGCCGGCCCGGGCAACATCCTGATCGACGGGCCAGGGACAATGCGCAACCTGCATCGCGTGATTGAGAAGCTGACCGCAGAGCTGGATGGTCAGGCTTGCACCCAGATCCTAGCTGGCATCGCCGGAAGTGCGACAACAGGCAACGGTGACAGCGTGGCCGCTCAGCTTCAAAAGGACTTCAGCATCCCCACCGCGGTGGTCAACGACGCGGAGCTGGCGCTGCTGAACGGACTGGAAGGGGCGGACGGCACACTGGTCATCGCCGGCACCGGCTCCATCACGTACGGCCGGCAAAACGGTCAGTTTTTGCGCGTCGGCGGCTGGGGTCAGCTGCTCGGCGATACCGGGTCTGCTTACCAGATTTTCGCGTTGGCCATGAAAAAGGCGCTCGCCGCTCATGACCGCGGCGAGGCCAGCCCGCTCATCACCTTGTGTCAGTCGCTCCTTGAAGCAAACTCGATGCCAGCCGCCGTGCGCCGCTTCTACCAGTTGGACCGCGCCCACCTCGCCGCGTTTGCCGCTAAGATTGCTGTTGCGGCCGATGACGGAGACGAAGCGGCTCAGGCCGTGATCACCGAATCGGCGCAGGCACTGGCCCAGGAAGTCTTGGTTTTGCTAGACCGCTACGATCAGCCGACGCCGCTTAAACTGGCGCTTTCCGGATCGGTACTGGTCCATAACCAAAGTTTCCGCGGCACCCTGGTCGCGGCCATCCGCGAGCGCTACCCAGTCGAGGCCCAGGTGGTCTCCACCAACAACTCGCGCGGTGTGCTGTTCTGGCACCGGTGGCAGGAACCAAAAGAATCGTAGGCGCGCTTTTTCGTTCAACGCAGCGCAGCCGTGTAATTAGGAGGAATGAATCAATGACAATGCGTCAACTTGGCCTTTCGATTTACCCGGATCACAGTGATTTCGAGAAGAATAAGGCCTATCTGGAACTTGGTAAGAAGTACGGGTTCACCCGCCTGTTCATGAGCATGCTCGAAGCTGGTAATTCGGTTGAGGAAACCCAGGCGAAGTATCAAACAATCGTCGGCGTGGCCAAGCAGCTCGGCTACCAAACCATCATCGATGTGTCTCCGCGCATTTTCGACCAGCTGGGGATCTCGTACTCGGACCTCAAGTTCTTCGCGGACCTGCACGTCGACGGCATTCGGCTCGACCAGGGCTTTGACGGGGCCACGGAAGCCCTGCTTTCGTACAACCCGTATGGCCTGATCATCGAGCTGAACATGTCCAACAACGTGGATTACCTCAACAACATCATTAGCTACCAGGCGAACACGCCTTACCTGTACGGCTGCCACAACCTCTACCCACAAGTTGGCACCGCGCTGCCTTACGATTTCTTTGAGGCCTGTTCCCAGCGGTTCCGGAAGTTCAACATTCACAGCGCCGCGTTCGTCGCCAGTCAAGTCGGCAACATGGGCCCGTGGAACGTCAACGACGGCCTGCCGACTCTTGAAGCCGACCGGCGCCTGCCGATTGAAGTTCAGGCCAAGCACCTGTGGGCCTCGGGGCTGATCGATGACGTGCTGATCGGCAACGCGTACGCCAGCGAGGACGAGCTGAAGCGGCTCAGCGAGATCAACCGCTACCAGGTGCAGTTCCACATCGATTTCGTCAAGGACGTCAATGACATTGAAAAAACGGTCGCTCTGACGCCGCAACATTTCCGCCGTGGCGACATCAACCCCAACGTGATCCGCTCGACTCAGCCGCGTGTCACCTACAAGGCCGTGCCGAACGCCCCACACGATAATGAGCAGGAATTCCAGCGCGGCGACGTGCTGGTCGGCAACGACGGCTTCGGCATCTACAAGAACGAGCTGCAGATTGTCCTCCAGCCGCACAAGGAGCCGCGCAAAAATAAAATCGGCAGCATTGCCCCGGAAGAGCTGATGCTGCTGGACTTCATCAAACCATGGAGTAAGTTCAAGTTCATCGGCTGATCACTTTTTGAAGAAAAACGCTTGACGGGTCATCAATCTAACCGTATACTCATTTTCAACAAATCAAATTGCCATGAGAAAGACCAGTAATCGATCATCCCCATTCAGCGAGCTTCGTTAGGTGCAAGGAAGCATGGGCCCGGTCGGTGAATATCCCTTTCGAGCAGGGCCCCGAACCAAGAGTAACGGGTCATGGCTGCCACCCATTACAGTGGCCGTGTATCGCCTGCGGGCCGTACATGTCGAGGCGAAGCTGGCGACAGTTTCGCGTACTCAAGGTGGTAACGTGCACAAGCACCCTTGATCTCCAGGTGGAGATCGGGGTGCTTTTTCTTTTTCTCATGGCAAGCGCATTAGCGCAGGAGGAATGTTTGATGGACTCATTGACGGAACCAAAACTGAAAACGCGCGACTATGTGGTGGTCGCTTCAATGCTGTTCGGCCTGTTCTTCGGCGCCGGCAACCTGATCTTCCCGCTGCACCTTGGCCAGCTCGCCGGGGCCAACTGGCTGCCGGCCGCACTGGGCTTTCTGGTGACCGCGGTAGTCCTGCCGCTGCTGTCGGTGCTCGCCATTTCCGCCACGCACGCCAAGGGGGTCTATGACGTCGGCCGACCGCTGGGCAAGTGGTTCGCCCTAGCCTTCATGATCCTGATCCACGCCACCATCGGCCCGCTGTTCGGCACGCCACGCACGGCAACGGTCGCCTTCACCACCGGGGTCGCGCCGATGCTGCCAAAAGCCGCGGCGCAAGGCGGCCTGCTGGTCTTCTCCGCGCTGTTTTTCCTGGCGGCGTTCCTGCTGTCGTACAAGGAAAATAAAATCACTAGCGCGGTTGGCAAGGTGCTGAACCCGACCTTCCTGGTGCTACTGTTCGTGCTGTTTTTCGCCGGTTACCTGAACCGCATGGGCAGCGTCGGGGCCGCCGCCGTGACGGCTGATTACAAGTCTGCCGGCTTTCTGAACGGCTTCTTGCAGGGCTATAACACGATGGACGCGCTGGCCGGCCTGGCCTTCGGGGTCACGGTCGTCACCGCGGTGCGCGGCCTCGGCCTGAAAAAAGACGGCGAGGTCGCCAAGTTCACCGCCAAGGCCGGCGTGCTTGCCACTGCCGCCATCGGCCTCGTGTACCTCCTGCTGATCGGGCTGGGCGCCATGTCCGTCAACCGCTTCGCCGTCAGCTCCGAAGGCGGCACCGCGTTCAACCAAATTGTCACCTATTACTTCGGCGCCAGCGGCCACGCGCTGCTGGCCGCGATGCTGACCTTGACCTGCCTGACCACTGCGGTCGGCCTGGTTGCGGCGTTCGCGCAGGACTTCCACAAGCATTTTCCCAAGGTCAGCTACCGCGCCTGGCTGGCGATGATGAGCTTTGCGTCGTTCCTGACCGCGAACTTCGGCCTGGACACCATCATCCAGTGGTCGACGCCAATGCTGATGTTCCTGTACCCGCTGGCGATGGTGCTGATCGGCCTGTCCGTTGCCTCGCACCTGTTCCACCGCGACCCGGTCGTCTACGGCTTCGTCGTTGCCTTCACCGTTGTGCCCGCGCTGTTTGACATGGTCGCCTCGTTCCCGGCCGTCGTTTCGAAAAGTGCGTTCGGGCTGGCGGTCACCCACCTGCGCGATGCCTACCTGCCGTTTGCCAGTCTCGGCCTGGGCTGGGTCGCACCGGCGTTGGTCGGCCTGGCGATTGGTCTGACGATCCACTTCGTCCGCCAGCACCAGACTGCGGCGGCCTCCGAGCTGGACTAGCCGCCCCGCCCAAGTGTCGCCAGCAGCCCTAGCTTGCCGCTTTGAAGTTTTTCCCAAAAGCCGAAGCGGCAGCCTTGTGCAAAAAGGTTTATGTCAATTACGTAAATGCCGGCCCAAACGGTTGGCATTTTTTTACGAACGTGAGATACTAACTTTAAGTCAGCGCCACCCAAGGAGAAAATATGGATGCACAACTCACCAATTACCTCATCAATCAGGCCAGCGGCGTGGTGATTGCGTACCTGCTGATCACCCGTGTGGAGCATCGCCTCGACGTGCTGATTGAAGAGGTCACCAAGCTGACCAAGGAAATCGCCGCCGTCGGGAAGTTGGGAAGTGAACTCAATGGCTGAACTAGTCGCTGATGTCTCCTCCTGGAACCCGGACACCGCCGTCTTCTTCCAGACCCTGAAAAAAGTCGGGACCAAGGCCGTGATCGTCAAGCTGTCTGAAGGGACCAGCTACCGCAACCCGAAGGCGCCGGCCCAGATCAAAAACGCCTGGGCCGCGGGCATGCATGTTCACGGCTACCACTACGCCAAGTTCCAAACCGTCGACCAGGCCAAGGCCGAGGCGCGCTACTTCGCCGCCACGGCTAAGCTGCGCGGCCTCAACCACACCAGCGTAATGGCGCTGGATCTGGAGGACGCGAGTATCAAAGGCGATACGACTGCGCGCGTGGCCGCGTTCATCACCACGCTGAAGCAGGCCGGCTACTCGAAAGTCGACCTGTACACCAGTGCCAGCTGGATCTGGTACAAGCGCGTGAACCTGGCGCAGCTGGTGAAGCTGAACCTCTGGATCGCCCGCTACCAGGCCAACCAGCCCGGCGTGAACAACGTGGGCACCTGGCAGTTCACGTCCGACTTTCACGGCCTGAAAGTCGACATGAGCTACGATTTCTTTGGTTATTACAGCAAGGTTTAGACACTGCAGCGCCCGTCATCCCTAAGCGATGGCGGGCGCTGTTTGCGATTATTTATGGAAAAACTTGGCGACCTGTTCAACGTACCCGTGCTCGGCGTTGACCCGGCGCAGCAGCGGCAGGTCGTGCGTTGACGTCTCGCCAGTTTCGCGCAGGTGCCGGTACAGATCAGGGTATGGCACGTTTTGCTGAATCGCGCGCTGAATCTCCTTTTGAATGTCGTATTCGACCTTACGGAACTCAACGTCCACGCGGCCGAGGCGGTCGACGTGCAGCAGCGCGTAATGCGCCCGCTGGTCGGCGAAAAACTTGTGCCACGGCGAGTATGGCTGGCCGACCGCACCGGGATTGACCACGAGCTGGCCTGCAGAGGTCGGCCGCATCAGCTGCTGGTGCGTGTGCCCGTACACGGCGAGGTCCTGGTCTGCAGTCAGGAACTGGTCAAAATGGTCCTGCGGCTGCGTCGGGTAAAGGTCGCGGCCGCCGGGACGCGTGCGCTGATTGTGCGCCACGCCGATTTTCAGGCCGTTGACTGTGCGCTCGCCGGCGATTGGATGCACCTGCAGCGCCTGCCATTGGGCGGCGCTGACATGCTCGCACGCGTATTCGACCAGGCGCGCCACGTAAACATCCCCCGGATTGTCCAGATGGAACCGGCCCGCCATGATTGCATACATGTCCAGCTCCCAGTTGCCATTCAGCCACACATCGGGATGAACTGTTTCCAACAACTTGATCAGCGCCACGTCGGCGGGTCCGGGCAGAAACAAATCGCCCAGGAACCAGTACCGCGTGGCGACGTGCTTTTTCGCGTCGGCCAGCACCGCCTCAAGCGCCGTCTGGTTACCGTGCACATCAGCCATTACCGCAATCGTTTCGTCTTGCATTGCCCCCGCCTCCTTGAGGTAATCATACGAAATGGCGCACCGCTGTCAAGCGGCCGGCCTTGCCTCAGTGCAAGCCAAAATTTTTGAATTTTCGCGCCATCGCGGTTAAGCTGACCCTGGAGGTGGTAGCATGCAAATCAAACATGATGTCGTTTACGACGCGGCCAACCACTTGACCCTGGACCTTTATGGGCCGGACGGCGTAGCGCGCGGCGGAATCATTCAGATCCACGGCGGCGGCTGGTTCCGCGGCGACAAGGCCAAGGATGAGGACTGGGCCGAGCGCTGGGCGGCGCGCCAGTACGTGGTCCTGGTACCGAACTACCGCATCGCCCCGGCCTTCCACTACCCGGCAGCCCAGGACGACATGGACACGCTGATGGCCTGGGTCAAAACCGCCCAGCTGCCGTTTGATAAAAATCACCTGGCGGCGGTCGGCAGCTCTGCCGGCGGCAACATGTCAGTCGAGCTCGCCATCAAGTACGGCATCCCCGCCATTTCGCTGTCCGGCATTTTGGACATCGGCGACTGGCTGAGCAAGCACGAGGCCGTCGACGCGGCGGAAGGCGACACCAGTGACTTTAACCAGCGGGCCAGCGCGACCATTAATCAGGACGGGCCTAACGATCCGTTTTACAAATGGTTCATGACCAACTACATCGCCCCGGCCGACTACGCGAAAGCAACACCCGCGCCGCGTGTCACCGCCAAAACCGGCCCGCTGTACCTAGCCAACTCGCTGAACGAGTTCGTGCCAACCAGCGGCCTGTTTCAAATGGGCAAGGCGCTGAGTCAGGCTCAGGTGCCGTTCACCCTGCGGACGGTGACCGGCAGTCGCCACGCTAAGGGTTACCTCGATGATGTCTTCGATGAGCTCAACCTATTCTTGAATAAGGTCATTTAACCAACATGAGACGTCTTGCCGCCAGCGATTCGCGAGCGGCTAGGCGTCTTTTTACGCCTTCAGCGGTATTTGATTCACCCGTTGAATTTTTCTCTGGTGCTCAGGGCGCTCACTGTGATACACTTCACATAAGCCATGAAAACGCTTTTATAGGGAGGACTTTTTTATGAAGAAGATCACGATTATCGGGGCGACCGTGCTCATGACACTTAGCCTAGCCGCATGCGGCAACAGCTCCAGCTCGTCTGATAGCAGCAGCAAGACCAGCACCTCGAAGACCGCGCCCAAAGCGGCCAAAGTGAAAATCAGCACCGGCGCCGTCAAGGACGCGACCGTGCCGGGCCAAGGCACCCTGGTGATGCGCCAGCTGTACGCAGCACCGCACGGCAAGCAGTCATTCGCCGCCGTGACGGTCACCCTGAACGGGGACACCATCGTCAACGCGAAGATCGACGAGTTCCAGTACGTGGCCAAAAGCGCCGACTGGACCGCCGTGCCAAACGGCGATTCGGACTTCGGCAAGGGCTTTCCGAAGGGCCAGATTCTGATCGGCAAGTACCAAAACAGCAAGCCGTACTCCGCTTTGATGAAAAAGGAAGCCAAGGCGACTCACACCTGGCAGGAGAACGCGACGGCAATCGAGGACTTCGTCAAGGGCAAGACCATTGACGAGGTAAAGGCCGCAGTCGGCGACGTGGCCGCAACCAAGAAGGTCAGCGACGTGGTTTCCGGCGCCACCTTCGTCGACACCAAGGGCTATCTGCAGTCCATTTACGACGCGGCGACCACCGGTATGGTCTCCACCGGCATCGAAACGACGGACAACAATATCGTGACCGGCCAGACCCTTGCCGCCCCTCACGGCAAGCAGTCCTTCGCCATCGTGACCGTGGCGATGCAAGGCGACAAGATTGCCGACACCTTCGTCGACGAGTTCCAGTACGTGCCAAGCAGCAGCTTCGGCGGCGTGCCGAATTCCGACAGCGACTTTGGCAAGACCACAAAGGCCGGCACCGTCCTCGGCTCCAAGCGCGCCAATGACACGGCGTACTCCGACCTGATGAAAAAGGAAGCCAAGGCGACCCACACCTGGCAGGAAAACGCCGACGCCATCAACGATTTCGCCAAGGGCAAGACGATTGCCGAACTTGAGGCCGCAACCGCAACGCTCGATGGCAAGACCAAGAAGAGCGACATCACCGATGTTGTCTCCGGTGCGACCTTCGCCGACACCCAAGGCTACCTGAAGGCCATCATCGACGCCGCCAAGTTGGCAAAATAAGCTTCACTAGAATCGAATAGGCATCCCGGCCGAACCGCCGAGATGCCTATTTGCTTGCCTTCATTTTCTGCCTACTGCAGGCCGCCGCCTTGAAAATCGGCCGGGCGATACCAGGCGCGCACTGCGTCGGCAATCGACTGTTCCAAGTAACTGACCTCGATGTTCTCGTTGCCGTCGCCTTTGCGCACGTTGACCACCAGGTGGGCCACCTGCTTCTTGGCCAGCCAGTAACTGGTGTTGACCTCCAGCGACTGAATGTTGGCACGCCGCACGAAGAAGCGCTGCCGGCGCCACCAGCCGCCCTTTTGCAGGACCAGCAGATCTGGCGAGAGAATCTTCACCCCGGCGTTGCGCGCGGCGTACGTCCCTTGAAAGGCGGTGAAGGCCACCCAGACCAGGCTGAGGCCAATCGCGATGGCCAGCCACTTCGCCTGCCAAAAATAAATCGCGAGCGAGAGCCCGACCGCCAGCCCCAACCCAGTCAGCACCGAGTTGCGGATGTAGTACCAATAGCGGCGACGCTGGACCGGCTGCAGCGGTGGCACCGCGGCCGGCAGCCATGTGATGAAGCGGCGCATGGTCGGCAGCGTCTGGTCCTCCTTGACCACCGGCATCAGGACCATCGCATCAGAGGTTTCGTCGTCTGACGCATTCGAGGCGATCAGCCCCTGCACCGTAGTCAGGTGAAACAGTTGGCGCAGTACCGTCTGGGAAAAGCGCACCGCCTGCAGCTGGTGCAGCCGCGTGCTGACCTGCGTCCGCTTCAGCAGGCCACGGGCCGCGGTCAGCGTGTCCCCATTTTGCGTCAGGGTGAACTGGTAGTATTTTTGCAGCAAACGTAGGTAGGAAATCAGGATGCCGATGATCAGTGCGAACACGATGAGCGCCAGCAAGGCCGCGGCGGCCAGCTGCGCCATGTAGTGATCAATGTTGCGCTCCCAGCCATTAGGCACGATGTCGTCGAACTTGTCCCACAGCCACAGCGCCCCAGTTAGAATCGGGATAAACCCCAGCGAGGTCAGGGCGTAGACGTTCAGGTCATGGGCGGAAATCGTGTAGCGCGCGGTTCGCGAATCGACTTCAGCCGGAGCAGAACTGACAGTTGCAACTGGCGCATCCTCCGCTCCGGCGATGTCCGCCTCGGCTGCAGCCGCCTGAGCCACAGCAGCTTGTTCGCCGCGCATCATTTTCCGCCGGGCCTCGATTTCCGCGCCCACTGCCGGGGCCACGGCGTACAGCTGCGCCTCGCCTTCCTTGCCATTCTTACTGGAGGTCTCGATCACCAGACTTTCCAAGTTGAATGGTTTGAGGAAAAACCACTGCTGGTGGCGCAGCGTCTGAATTTTGGCGTATGGAATATGGCGGGTCTTGCGCACAAACAGGCCAGATTTGATGACGACTTGGGAATCGGCAAGCCGGTAGGTAAACCGCAGGTACCGCACCAAGGTACTGGCGACCACCAGAAGGAAGCCAGCCCCGACCAAGAGCCAGACGATCCAGCCGCCATCGGCCCGGTCCCGAAACCCGATCACGACCAGGCCAATGACATAAATCACGCTATTATAGAGGCTCTGGCCGAGCATCAAAATCAGCGCGGCCCGCGGCAGACGTTCATCCTTCATCGCGGGCCTCCTGCGCCAGCTGCATGATCCGGTCCCGCAGCTCGGCCGCCACCTCCTGCGTCACGCCGGCGATCGAATCGGTCGTCGAGGCCGTTTGTACCTGCACCTCTTGCAGCCCTTGCCACTGCATGATTGGCCCAGACTCCAGCATGACGTTTTGAATGCGGCTGATTGGCACCGCCTTTTCCGAACGAAAAATGTAGCCGCTGCGCAAATACACCGCGGTTGGTGTGATCAGATAACGCCAGAACTGATACCGGTACGGAATCAGCACCAGGTGGATCCCCGCGTGCAAAATCGCCGCGGCAAAGGTGATGGCGGCCGGCCACCACGGCCAGTGCCACAACTGCCACGCCACCACCAGAAAAATGGTGATTGCCAGCCAAACGGCGCCGTCAATCAGCGCTTTCGTGCGCCAGACCGTCTTGATCTGGGCTGGTAAGTGTTCCCCTTTCATCCCCATCAACTCCTCTTTCCGGTAGTATACCCCGAAAGCGATTGCAACGGGGTGACATGACAATTCTGTTCGCTATCTCAATTATTCCTGGTTGGCCATGTGCCCAAACAAAAGCCTGCCCCGGAGATAAATCGGGGCAGGCATGTCAATCACAGACCTATGCTATTGCATCTGTGTCTTCAATTATTTTGAGACTTAACTTTCATTAATCATCTCGGTTCTTAAAACCGGCGTAGTTGGTTGCCACTTCGGTGATTCGATAAACATCGAGTTCTTGCTGAAAGGCCGGTTCATGAAGTTTGATTGCGTCCTCGAACTCAATCCATTCTTGTTCTGCTTCCTGCTGATGTCCCCCAGCTTGCAATGCCAGCGCATGCGCGAGCCTAGAGAATACTTGGCGATGATAGTCCAGAATTCGCCAATTCTGGTGAGAAACCCCTGTTGAGGCCGCAAGTCCTGCCTGAATTTCAGGCAAAAATTTCGTCATATTATCAACAATGGCGGTGAAGTGAGCCGCTTGATTGGCGTTCACCCGAGGCCCGATTGCATTGAAGTAATCACTACTCGACAGAGCGGAAATTCGTTCCAAATAGTCAACCACTTGATGTACGCGAGAACCAAATGCAGCCTTAAAATATTCATCTCGCAACGTCTGATAGGACAAGGACTTGTCCCACAACGTCCGACCCATGACATAGTTTGGAAGCGTCGTTGGAAAACCAGCCCGCAGCTCCTGACAACTGATATAGCCGTTTAGGTGTAACTTACTCAAGTATTGAACATCGCGGCTGATGATCTGGCTAATTTTCATGTAGCCTAAATCCCCATAGTGCGCACGACCAAGGGGATAATCATAAACAAAGCTATCACCCTTGAACATCTTTTGCCAGGCGAACAAGAAGGACAAGTTTTCCTCCAACGAGTTCGGCAGGGTCGTGTGATTACGAACGTATGGAGTGGGCTCGGGAATGCCATGCGCGTAATCGACATCCGCATAACTCTTCTCAAAAGTCCGGCTGATTGGCGCGAACATCATCACGAAGCGTTCCGGATGCTCAATTGTCGCACTTTCCGGGGCAAATAACAGCTCGTGGTAAAGCAGAAAACAAATCTTAGTGTTTAACCCGGCCGCTGTTAGCTGTTCATCCAGGTAGTTCAAAAACTCAACATATTGGTCTGACGGCAGCACCTTCTGACAGTCATCACATTCGCAGACGTTGTTATCGCCATCTGAAAGCCAGACATGCAGATAGTCGACCTCTGAGTGCTGTCTAGCATAGTCAACAATTACCTGCGCCATCTTCTGGTTAACCGTCGAATTAGACATGTCAAGATTAGTAAAAATTGGTGTGCCTTGGATCAGGTCGCGCTTACCATTGACTTCTGCCACCAATGACTTCTTGGACTCGGGAAGCTTTTTGCCATCCTCCCAGCCAAACTCGGAAGAGTAACCTAGCACCTCACCGGTCCAGCCATGGCCAACCCGGTGATGCCGCAAATCTCGCTTGGCAATTTCAGCGTCAACTTTTGCGCTCATCTCACGAATCTCATCATTTGAGAGGTCTTTGCCTGTTAAGGAGTGGTTGAATTGATGACTGTACCAACGTTTCAGGAACGTGTATGGGTTAGCAAACTGGATAAAGAAGCTGTTGAAACCATTTTTTGGCAGCCAATCAATAAAATCGACAATGTTTTCAAGGGAATCCGCACCTTCAATGCAAACACCACGATGTTTATAACTGGCTGTGTGATCATAATGCTGCTCTGTCTGAAGCATTGCCATGCCAGGCTTGGGAACCACCTCATTGGCACGTCCCGGTCTCAGAAAGCGGGCACCTTGATCATGTAGATATTGATAGAGTCCAATTAGTAAAGCCACAGGACGGTTACCGACAATGGTCACCTTGCCGCCGACCTGATCATAACGCGCGTGATCGAGGACCTGATCATCCGGAGCGACGTTCAAAACAATATCGGCGGCCTGAGAATTCTCGACTGCTTTAGTTGTCTCCCCGGTCATCTTGCTAAAGTAATACTGTGCCTCTTGATTCGCAAACAAGGTTGTTTGATTCTGCCGGTCTGAAAAGATGGTGATACTCATACCTCGGCCCCCTTTACTGGCGCTGTCTTGCCCTTGGCTTCTTCCTCGAGCCGCGCATTATCTGCAGCCTTGAAGAATGGGTAGTAAATGGCAACAGAAAGCACAACACAGATAAATTGCAGAATTGCTGCTGCAACACTGCCACCGCAAGCAAGGAATCCACCAATAATCGGCGGCATGGTCCATGGCAACACGACCCCAGTGGTTAAAGGTACCAGCCCTGACAGCATGGCAAAATAGGTAATTGTTGCGTTTGCCAGTGGTGCCAGCAGGAATGGAATCAACATAATAGGGTTCAAAACTGTCGGAAAACTGAATAGGATCGCAGTATTGATGTTAAAAATGGCAGGAATCCCAGAAATTCTACCCAGTGTCTTGTACTCATGACTCTTGCTGAAGAACATTAAGCAAAGAGCCAGTCCGATGGTCGCACCGCCACCGCCCATGTAAACAAACAGATCAATGAATGGTTGCGTAATAATATTTGGCAAGTGCGCAGCCCCTTGAGCCATCGCGACCCGGTTAGCGTCAGTGAACTGCAACCAGATTGGCTGCATCACGGTATTCACAATTTGACCACCATTGACGCCACAGAACCAGAACAGAGAGTTGAGCAGGATCGCAACAAATGTGCCGACCAATGAGCCGCCAATCAAGCTGAGTGGTTTACCGATAATGATGGCAAGCAGATTGTTCAGGCTACCAATCCCAACAGTACGAATAGTCCAGGTCACTGCTTCAAAGAAAATCAAAATGACAGTGCCTGGCACCAGTGCCATAAATGACTTACCGACCACATCCGGGACACTGTCCGGCATCTTGATCGTAATGTTTTTTTGAATGAACCAACGAAAGATTTCTGCGGTAATGAAACCGACAATAATTGCGGTGAACAACCCCTGGCCGCCTAAGCCAGCGTAAGGAATACCTGCTGCCCCAGTCTTATCAGTGAGTGACGGTGTTGTGAGCAACATACTTGCCAGCGCCAAGGCACCCGCCGATAGGCCATCTGTGTTATAGGAAGTGGCCAACCGATAGGCCACCCCGAAACATGTGAATAAGGCAATTAATCCAAAACTATTGCTGACCAAATTATTGAGGACAACATCCATCCCAACCTGGTGGAGCCAGTTAGTCCAACTGGTCACTGGAAAGCTGACAATTACTTGGAAAATCGAACCAATCAAGACCAGCGGCATCGCCAGCATAAAACCTTCACGTAACGCCTTGAGATGACGCTGTTTACTGATACGTTCACCCAAAGGAGCTAGCTTGTTTTGCAAAAAAGCCATAAACGCGTGCATAATGACATCTCCCTTTTATTTTTAAATCCGAACTTATACTATAATGAAAGCGCTTATTAGTCAATGCAATTTTTTACCTTTTAAAATTTAAACCGTGCAAGTAATGGCTTGCATTTGCCAATTTAAGTCCAATATTGCAGCGTCAACTGAATCATTTGATTTTTTTATTTTCTAAAGATAAACTTGAACTAAGGGAGACATCATAATGGCAGATTCGTTTAATACTAACCAGATCAACGTCGTTCAGTACCTGTACAGGCACCCTGCAGCAAGCAGAACCGACATTACGCAGACGCTCAACATTACACCAGCCACGGTTTCGGCCGTGATTGCTCAGCTCATTTCATTTCATCTGGTAGTAGAAACCGGAGAAGAAATTGCGCGGGCTACTGGTTCAGGACGAAAGCAAAAAATCATTTCACTAGACCCGAACTATGGCTGTCTGATCGGGGTCGATTTCACTCTGGCTGGGTTTGCCGCCTACGCGACCGACCTAACCGGGCATCATATCGATCACTCTTATCAACCGTATGAGGAGATTGCAGGCCAATCGCTCAACCGCAGCGTGGCCAATGCAATCAACAACTTGGTCAGCGCACATCCAGAGCGACACTTTATTGGGGTTGGCCTCTCGATTCCCGGACATTACGATTCGGAGAATCATACGCTTATTTCAAACAATCAAATGTGGCAAGGCTTTGACCTTAAAATCATCGCGGCTGATATCAATCTGCCAATTGTCGCAGAGAACAACGTTGAGTGCATGGCCATGGCCCAATACCTGTTTGACGTCGAAAGCACGCCCGAGAACTTTCTGTTCATGCATGCAGGTTTTGGTCTATACTGTGCTTTTCTTCAATCGAAGGGCTTACATCCAAAGCGCAATTACTATATTGGTGAAATTGGTCATACAGTCGTCGATCCGGAAGGCTTTCAGTGTGAGTGTGGGAAGCGTGGCTGTCTCCAGACCTATATCTCCGAAACTTGGCTGGTTAAGCGTGCCAGGGACCTCTACCAATCTTCTTCAATCACTGTTCTCCGCTCTTTGGTCAAATCACCGGATAAAATCAATTTGGACACCATTCTCGCGGCATACAGGCTGGGCGATTCCTACATCACTAAGATGCTGCAAGATGGCCTACATTACTTGGCAATCGCTGTCGCCAACTTACTGATGATGTCTGACGCCGACGCCATCTACCTTAATAGTCGACTGCTCCAAGATCCCGCCTTTAGCGACCAGGTTCTCGCCACCATCAATAATCAACTCCGGTTTATTCCAACGAAGAAAAATACTTCAGTGGAGGTCGTTAAGTATGACAACACCCGTGCCGCTCGAGGGGCGTGTGCATTAGCTGCGCTGGCGTTTGTTGTGCAAAATCCGGGCTATCAAGCAATTGCACTCTCCGCAAGTACTAATCACCATTAATTGATGTGCTGGATAGCTCACTGTATCAACAGACTGTCATCAAACCAATAAAAAATCAGGATTCTCCAGTAAGACACGGGAGAGTCCTGATTTTTTGGCTCAAATAAGATTAAAACTTGAACAGGTCGGTCGACAAATACCGCTCGCCGTTATCCGGCACCACGGTGACCACGGTCTTGCCCGCGCCCAGCTTCTTGGCCAGCTCAATGGCGCCAAAAATGTTCGCGCCAGCGGAAATGCCAGGCAGGAACCCTTCCTCGCGGCTGACCTGCTTGGCCATCGCGAAGGCTTGGTCAGAAGTGACCTCCACCACATCCTGGTACAAGCTGGTGTCCAAAACGGCTGGGACAAATCCGGCGGAAATGCCTTGAATCTTGTGCTTGCCGCCGTGGCCGTCCTTGAGCACGGGACTTTCGGCCGCCTCCAGCGCGTAAATCTGCACGGCTGAGTTAGCCTTCTTCAGGGCCCGACCGACCCCGGTCAGTGTGCCGCCGGTGCCGACGCCCGCAACGAACGCGTCCGGCGTCTTACCGCCGAAGTCCGCGATGATCTCCTCGCCGGTCGTTTTCTCGTGAATGTCGGGGTTGGCCGGGTTGTCGAACTGACTTGGCATGAAGTAGCCATGTGCCTGCGCCAGTGCTTTGGCCTTCTGGATTGCGCCAGGCATGCCATCGGCGCCCGGCGTCAGAATCAGCTCGGTACCGTAGCCCTGGATCAGCGCACGGCGCTCAATGCTCATGCTGTCAGGCATCACAATAATCATGTGGTAGCCCTTGGCCGCGGCGACCATCGACAGGCCGATGCCGGTATTGCCAGACGTGGCCTCAATCAGCGTGCCACCTGGCTTGAGCGCGCCGCTGCGCTCGGCGGCTTCGATCATGGACAGCCCGATGCGGTCCTTCACGGAGCCGCCGGGGTTGAAGAACTCCAGCTTGACGTAAACGTCCGCGGCGCCGGCTGGCACCACGTGATTCAGCTTGACCATCGGAGTCTTGCCAATCAATTCCGTAATGTTGTTTGCAATCATAAAATGCGCTCCTTTTCTTGTTGTTCCTTCGCCACACGCGCCACCCACTGGTCGAAAAAGACGTGCTGGGTCTGTTCCCATTTAAACTGTGGCCCACTCATGGTCGCGGGATCCGCAAAGTAATTCTCGGGCTTACGGTAGAACCGATCCGGATGCGCCGCGACCTCACGCTGGTACTCGTGCAGTAACCCTTTTTGCCCGTACTCCAGGTGGGCAAACATGAAGGTCTGTCGCGCCTGACGGTTGCCCGCCAAAAACAGTGCGCCGGCCGTGGTCGTGGCCTCCAGCCGCAGCCGCGGATCCGCCTCGATCTGGGCGCGGTCCATTTCGGCGTAGCGCGCATGCGCCGCATAAAAGCCTTCAGGTAGGCCCTGAAGCAAGCTCGATGGCGCGATTAGGTGGTGCGGATACACGCCGAACAGCTTGTGGGGCAGCATGTGTTTCTTAATGCCGTAAAAATGATCCAGCGCGGCCATCCCGCCCCAGCACAAGTACAGCTGAGTCACTCGTCGTGCCGCCAGGACGTCCATCAGCGCCCGCGCCTCGTCGATGTATGTCACGTAATCGAAAGCGAACTTCTCGATTGGGGCTCCGGTGATGATGAACCCGTCCATCCGAGCCGCGGCGGCCAGATCCAGCGGCGCTAGAATGCGGCTGACGTCAGCCGGTACGCCGCCAGGGTAGTGTGTTTTAGGGTAGTAGAAATGCAGCTCGACCGGCACGCCGGCATGCGTCAGCACCTTGGTAAAACGCGCATTAGTTTCGGCTTTGTCGTGCATGACATTCAGAATTCCGATTTTCAGCGGTTGCATACCCCGCCCCCTTTCGTAGCCTTACAGTCTACCTGACTGGCCGAAAAAAACAAGATAATTTTGTAATCGCTTACTCGCCCATCTTATCGCATCGAGACCCAAAAAATCCGGCAGGCCGCTTGGCCGTGCCGGATCTTCAAAACTGCAAGATTAAAGTTTCAAGCTCATCGCGTTCAGTGCCACGATCACCGTGGACGCGGACATGACCAGCGCACCGACCGCCGGGCTTAAAATAATCCCGATCCCGGCCAAGACGCCGGCCGCCAGCGGCAGCGCCAGAATGTTGTAACCAGCGCCCCACCAGAGGTTCTGAATCATCTTGCGGGTCGTGACGCGACCCAGATGCAGGAACGTCAGGATGTCCTGCGGGTCACTTTTAACCAGCACGACATCCGCTGAATCGATGGCGACATCCGTGCCGGCGCCAATCGCGATGCCAATCTCTGCTCGAGCCAGGGCCGGCGCGTCGTTCACGCCGTCGCCGACCATCGCGACCTTGTGCCCCTGACTCTGATACTGCCGCACGATTTTGGCCTTGTCCTCCGGCTTCAGCTCGGCGTGAACCTGAATGTCGCCCAAGCGATGCGCCACCACGGCCGCGGCCGCCTGGTTGTCCCCGGTCAGCATCACCGGTTCAATGCCTTGCGCGCGCAGCCCGTCGATCAGTGCCTGCGCATCCGGCTTGATTTCATCTCCCTGTGCAATCAGTCCAAGTACGGTCTGACCCGCCAGCAAAAATGAAATCGAGTTGCCGGCTGAGGCAAGCTTGTCGAACGCATCCAAATCGTAGCCGATGCCGTGCTCGCTCAAGTAGTTGGCGGTAACGATGGCATATTCGGTGCCGTCGACCGTGCCTTGCAGCCCGACGCCTTGCAGCGTCTGCACATTCTCGGCCGCCGGGGTCTTAACCTTGCGTGCCTTGGCTTCAGCGAGAATGCCGGTGGCCAGCGGGTGACTTGAGCCAGCTTCGAGGGCCGCAAACAGTCCCAGTACTGTGTTCTCGTCTGCGCTGTCAGTGAAGGACTCAACCGCGTTGACCTTGAACGTGCCTTCGGTCAACGTGCCGGTTTTGTCCATCAGCATGGTGTCGATTTTACCGGCGGTTTCCAGCGCCTGGCGGTTGCGAACCAGCAGACCCCGGCCAGCGGCCAGACTTGTCGAGCGCGCCACGACCAGCGGAATCGCCAAGCCCAGCGCGTGAGGGCAAGCGATGACCAGCACCGTCACCAGCCGGTTGAGCCCCGTGTCTAGGCCGGCGATCCCAGTCCAAACGAAGAATGAAATCAGCCCAATCAACAGCGCCGCGTAGAACAGGTAGCGCGACACGACGTCTGCCATCGTCTCGGCGCGCGACTTGTCGGCCTGCGCGTCGGCCACCAGCTTGGCGACCTGCGCCAGGTAGCCCGATTCGCCGGTCCCGGTGACTTGGACGGTGAGCGTCCCATTGCCGTTGACCGCGCCGCCAATCACCTGGTCGCCGACGTGTTTTTCAATGGCCTTGGCCTCACCAGTGACCAGCGCCTCGTTGACCGCGCTAGTTCCGGCCTTAACAATCCCGTCAGCCGGAATCTTTTCCCCGGCCTGCACGAGCACCGAAGCGCCTTCTTGCAGCTTAGCCAGCGCGATGTCAGCCGTGGTCCCGTCCGCCTGCAGCATATGCGCTGAGCCTGGCAGCAGCGCCGCCATTTTCGACATCACGTCGCCAGCGTTCATCACCGCATTCATTTCGATCCAGTGACCCAGCAGCATAATGACGATCAGGCTGGCGAGCTCCCAGAAGAAGTCCATCGTGTGCGCGCCTGGGCTCACGAAGTGGTTCATCACGAAGGCGTACACACTGTAGAGGTAAGCAACGCTGATGCCCATTGCAATCAGGGTCATCATCGCTGGTGCCTTGTCCTTGAGCTCCCCTTTAGCGCCGCTCAGAAACGGCTGCCCGCCGTAAAAGTACAGGAAGGTCGACAGCGCGAGCACCAGCCAGTCGGAGCCCGGAAAAGTGAACTGGAACGGCAGGTGCAAGCCCATGAATGGGGACAGCACGAACACTGGAATCGCTGCGACCAGCGACAGCCAGAATTTCTGCTTGAAGGCGCCCATGTTCATGTGGCCCATGCCTGGCATATCCATGTCCATGTCATCCATGTCCATTCCTGCCATATCCGCATCTTCAGCCATGTTCATGTCACTCATGTCGTCCATGTCAGTCCCATGGCTCATCGTGGCTTCTGCAGCGTGCTTGGCGTTGTGGTGAGCCGCCGAAGCAGCCTGGTGGTCGGTGGTCTCAATCTTTTTCGCAGTTTCTTTCAAGGTAGTTCCTCCTAACAGTCGCAGTCAGCATTGGGGGTCGCATTCGGGTTCGGCGGCAAGCAGTCGCACGGAACCTTCTCCGGCGCCGTCTTCGCTTTTGCAGCCAAAATGTCTTGAAGGCGGGCAATGTCTTTTGCCGCCAGTGGCGTCTTTTCGATCAAATTGGCCAGCGTCTCGCCCTTCTTCATCGCGCACAGGTGGGCAAATAGCTCCGTGACAGTTTCGTCCATCGCCTCGGCTTCTTCAACCGTGGCGTGGTAGACAAACTTGCGGCCTTCTTTGGTCGTGGCCAACAGGCCTTTTTTGACCAGCCGACCCAGCAGCGTCTTGATGGTCGAATCCGACCAGTCGCGCTTGCGCTGAAGCAGCGTAAGCAGCTCGCTCGTCTGCACACTGCCCTTGGTCCAAACAATGCGCATCAAGTCCCACTCGCTCGGCGTGATTTCGTCTATTTTTGTGTCCATCATATTTGCTCCCTTACGTCTACATTTGTAAACCTTGATTTCAGTATAGCACTTCGTTTACATCTGTCAACGAAAACAAGTAAAAGGCAACGAATAAAGACCCCGTCATTACCGACTTGCCGGTAGTGGTGGAAACCTCTTGATCCGTGTCATTCAGTTGGAACATGCTGGACTGGTTTGCTTCACACTTGCGCCGAATACCCGCTGCACCAAGCAGCGAGACTGCCAGTGCGCCCCCAAGTGTGACTGCACGCGCATTGTCATTCCCAGTTTCAGAAAGCGTCGACACCTTACGACGGTTGCAAGCCGCACCTGTTTTGACCGCATTTCCATCCGTTTGCTTCTACAGCGGGCTCCTTGGCTAGTTAGCGCGCCGGCAGGGCACTGCCGACCGTCACCATGACCGGCTTGACTTGTTGAGGCGCCATCATCAGGTACCCGTGGTTGAGTCTCGGTATCAGAGTCAGGTTTCTCACCAGTTGACAGTTTGTCAGTGTGATCATCCTGTTTAACCGATGCTTATCGGTCGGATGTTCGGACTGAGTGCCCGGATTGGGCCCTGGCGGTTTACCTTTGGCCATGTTGTCGTAATAGTCGCTTGCACTCACCGATGGCGGATTATCTAACACCTGGCCTACAGGAAGCAGATCAACGGGCACCTCAATCGTTGCTGGCGTATCTGCTGGATCACTGACAAACGCCTGCAGGACAGCCTTAATTGATTGGCCGGCTGGGATGGCTCTACTATCGGTGGTCAAACCGTTAAATTCGGTCTCTGCACGCCAGCCAGCGGTGCCTGAGCTAACGGTATACTGAACGCCGTAATCGGGATGAATCGTGTACGAGGGCGAGAAAAAGACACAGGTGTGCCTGCACCAATTGTTTCGTTTAAATCCTTAGCATTCAGTGGCTGGATCGTGGTCACCTTGGTTGCGGCTTCGTGCGTACTGATCACGTGGAACACTGGGTTAGTAGGCCAAAAAATGGCGTAATTGGGATACTTGGCCGCGATTCTCGCCTGGAGGGCCTGGGTATTAGCGCAGTTGATGGTCAGGCCACGCTGCCAAGTGGCCCCGTCAGTAGTCCCAACGTTTCGTTTACTCAAAACCTCAGACATTTAATCGTTCGCCCACGAATCTGGCATTTCGACGATGAAAGCCGGCCGACTAGCAGCTGCTGCTGCACCGGTCAGTTGTAGTTGCCAAATCGCGTTTTGATACTTGTCAAACCCAATCACTCTGAAAGAGACAGAAGCTTCACGTTTTTCCGTCTGAACAACCGACGCATCCCCTTTGAGCCCAGCAACTTTGACCGCTTGACCCCTGCCCCCCAACTGTCCCGAGTACAAGGCTCAACACCGTAGTGGTGGCTTAAAACATTGTTTTCCTCGATTTGTAGATCATATAATACCACCCCGCATCGCGCAGCCTTGCCATTAAATCTGTCCGTTCTACTTGTTTCATTGATGTTCGCCCTTCCCCTTAGGAAGGCCGTCATTATAGCCAATATCCCGACAGTTTCATGTTTGATACAAGTAGAATAATTGGGATTATCTAATAAGCTAATGGATTATTAGAGCTTTATAATTATAGAGTTGGGATCAATAGTGAGAACCAGCTTTGAATTGGAATTAAGTAGTGGATACTGAATATTTGTAAGTGCCTTGTTTTCATGGGAACCGTTCCGTTACTGTCGTATAATGAATGCAGAGG
>NZ_BOLT01000016.1:0-56169 GCF_016861805.1 Lacticaseibacillus sp. 53-4 | reverse complement strand
TCATTTGACTCCACCCGCACAGCGGGTGGTTTTGAGCCTCGCGCGTCTCCGCGCGAGCCCGGCTAAAGCCTCTATAATGAAAAATGCCGATCATCGTTGATCGGCATTTTGGCTAGTTAAGCTTTTGTTTCGCCGCCGTGGGCAGCTTGTCCGCACTGATCAGACTCGGCCCTTCGACCACGCGTTTTTGCGAAATTTTGGCAGTGATGTACTGGCCTTGCGCAAACGGCATCGGGCCATCAGGTGCCTGCTTGGTTTCGTAACCGAGCTGGCGAGTGTCGCCATTTTCGGTGACCCATGTCAGCGCGTAATCATAGTAGTAGTACTGCTGGCCGTTGACCTTGTAGTCTTTGCCGTTTTCGGTCGCCTTTTTCTTTGTGACCGCGGTCACCTTCGCGTAGGCCGTCGTAGTTTGATAGGTGGTGCGCCAGTAGTTGTAACCGAAAATGCCAACAACCACGACGAAGATGACCGCAACAATGCCGATGATTTTTTTCATAATTAGGCCTCCTACTGCTTCGGGTGCGTTTTTTTAAGGTGGTCAAACGCGGATTGGAGCTTGGCAAACCGGGTGGGTTCTTTTTCGCGGGCTTCCCGCACCATCTTGGCGAAGTCATAGGACTGGGGCAGCTCGGGTGTGTCAGCTTTCTTCTTCTTAAACAGGCTCATGGGTTCCTCCTAATCCTCGGTCGGCACCGGCGCCGGCTTGTGGTAGGTCATGATGACGAACACGCCGATGAGCTGCAGGATGACCAGGTATAAGCTGTAGTTCGGCACTAAGACGTACGCCACAAAGGCCCAGATGCACAGCAGATTGCCCAGCATCAAGCGCGGGCGCCGCAGGGCCTTTAAGTAGGCCAGCACGTGCAGGATCACGCCGATCACGCTCAGCCACCACCAGCGCGGCTCCCAAAGCATCATGAGCCGGCCCACTGCCGGGAAACTGAAGCCCGAGCGCATGGCGACCAGCCCCGCCCATAACAACACCAAGATTGAAAAGCCGGCGTACAGCAGACTGTACAGCCCGATCAGCTTAATGACAGAAGGTTTCATGCTTGACCAGTCCTTAGTAGAATACGTTCAGTATACGGGACACGGGGCAGATCATAAATTCCGTCCCAGCCTATTTGCAAAAAACTAAACATTTGCTATACTGAATATCGTTCTGAAATAAGTTTACCACATGGAGAGTTGGCAGAGTGGCAATGCAACGGACTCGAAATCCGTCGAACCGGTTCACACCGGCGCATGAGTTCGAATCTCATACTCTCCTTACTAGATCAGCTTCAACACATTGCCGCAACCCGACCTGGGTTGCGGCTTTTTGTTTTATGCTTGCAAACAAATTGAAATCCGACTCACTGTCCAGACGTGATGGTCAACTTTGCCAGCACCTGGGCCAACAGCTCTTCAGTATAGGCGCGGTTTTCCGCCAAAATATAAGTCGTCACCTCAGCCAGACTCGCGGTTGGGGCGGCTTTTTGCCACTGCGCGACCCGCTGTTGAATCTGGGTTTCGGTAAACTGGTCTGAAACCACCGCATCCGCGGCATCAGCAATGAACGCACGTAATTCTTTTTCGGTCATCATTATCCCCTCCTGAAAGCATTATACCCAACCTGGTCCAGCCGCGGCGCCGCAGTTTGGCCGACCGCGTGCAGGCCAATCAAGAACAACTAGTTAACTTATTCAAATAATAACGGGTATTTTTTTATTATAGGTAGGTAATTATATTGATTATTAGTTTTTTGAGTGATAACATCTTACTTGTAAGTTAATTCGCAAGCTAAGGGGGCATCACCATGCAAACCAAAGATTATGTTCAGTGCGTCAATCAAGAACTTGAACGTTTACTTGTTTTTGAAACCGTTTTCAAGGAATACGCACACACTTGCCACAACATCGAAAAGGGCAACTGCCTTGCCAGCGAAAGCTTTGAGCGCGTGCACCTTTACTTCACCAAGAATATTATCCGCTTCGACCGCTTCGTCGATCAGTGCGCTGCCGTGCCTGCCCCTTCAGGGTACGAACGGTTCAACCAATTATTAGTCAACGGGCTGAAAGGAATTCGTGAAGCGGTGATCGAAATGCTTGACGCAATTCAACCGGATCACGTCGACCACCGCCAGTTCTCCACTGCGCTGGCGCAGCAGCAAGCGGCCCGCAAACAGATCAACACCGCATTTGAAGAAATTAATGTGCCTGCTTTTTAAACTCTTCACTGAAACCCCGCACTAAAACCCCGTACAAAAAACCCTGCTGCGGCGTTTCCCAAAAGCCGCCGTCAGCGCGAAAAGCGTCCAGCCAAAAAGGCTGGGCGCTTTTTCGTCAGGTCAGGCCGCTGGCCCTTAATGCTGATGGCCTTCCTCAGGCAGCAGGATAGTCTGATTTTCGCCATCGTCGTAGGCCATCACGGTTTCCGGAAAGCTGGCATCATAGTCAAACGGCAGGTCGATCGCGACCTGAGTGTCACTGTTTTTCTCAGAAAACGCCATGGTCAACTTACCTTTCGTGTTAAGCAAATCGAACCGCAGCAAGTTGCCCAGCGGCACGACGCCGGTCAAGTCCTGATCGATGATCATCCAAATTGAATCAATGATCTCGCCAGGCAGCTTGGCAATGACGCCATAGGTGGCAAAGCGACTGTGATTGGCTGAAAACATGTTATTCCTCCTGTTCCTCAGGGCTCGTGATCGCGGCAAAAGTCGCTTGGACCACTTTGGCTAAGGCCTTAGGCGCAATGCCCACAGACCGGCCGATTTTTCCCGAGCTGACGATGATTTCCGGCTCCTTCAGCGCCTCTTCACCGATGAAAATCGGATAGTTGTGCCGCGCGTGAATGCCGATTGGGGTGTTGGCGCCGTGCTCGTAACCGGTTGTTTTGACCAGGTCCTTGAGTGGCACCATGCCGACCTTCTTGTTGCCGGACGCCTTGGCCAATTTCTTGTAGTCAACGTGCATGTCCAGCGGCACCACCGCGACCAGCGGCCCCGTTTTGTTTCCGGTCAGCGCCAAGGTCTTGTAGATGCGATGCTCAGGCACAGCCAGGTGATCGACACTCAGCTGCGCCACATCCCCGGCTTCGTGAGTGGGAAATTCGTACTGGGTGTAAGCGACGTTTTGCTTGTCCAGCATTTTCTCGACCAGCGTCTTATCGTCTTTTTTCTTCTTACTCATGGCCTGCCTCCGGTTCCATTGTAACGATTTAAGCCGGGCAATAAAAGTAATCGCCCGTCGAAAAAAGAGCACGATTGCTCGCACCCTTTCGCCAAGTTATGCCCCTTTGTAAGTCGTCAGGGTCATCATGTCATACCCTTTCAACTTGTCGCGGCCGTGCAGGTCCTCAAGCTCAACGATGAAGGCCGTGCCGACAACGATGCCGCCCAGTTTTTCCACCAAGGCAATGGTGGCAGAAATCGTGCCGCCAGTGGCAAGCAGGTCGTCCACGACCAGCACCCGCTGGCCGGGCTTCACTGCGTCCTTATGCAGGTACAAAGTCTCGCTGCCGTACTCCAGGTCGTACGAGGCGCTGACCGTTGGCCGCGGCAGCTTGCCCTTTTTGCGGGCCGGGGCAAAGCCGACCCCGAGTTTGTAGGCCACTGGACAGCCGACGATGAAGCCCCGGGCCTCAGGACCCACGACCATTTCCACCTGCTTATCCTTGGCGTAGGCGACCAGTTCGTCAGTCGCGGCAGCATAGGCCTTGCCATCCGCCATCAGCGGTGAGATGTCACGGTAGATGATGCCCGGCTCCGGGAAGTCAGGCACGCTTGCGATGTAATCTTTATAGTTGATCGTCATTGATGCGTTTTCCTCATTTCTGTGCCGTCAGCCAGTCTTCAAGCGCGGGCCGCGCGGCTGTTTGCAGCCGGTGCGCCAGCTGCAGAAAGGCGCTCTGCCGCTGGTAGGCACTGCTTTCCTGCAGGGCCTTTTTCTCCGGGTGCGCGGTGACGGTAATTTGGGACCCATCTATTCTAACAAATCCCAACTCAAAAAACACCTGCACGGCTAAAATCACTTGCCGGATCGTCAGGTGCACCTGCTTGGCCGCAAAGCCCAGCTGGTGCTTATCAAAGCCGGGATGAGCGGCCAGAAAATGCAGCACACTGCCAAATTCATGCCGGTTCGGGACGGCCACTAGTTCCGCGGCCGGGGCAGTGAAAACCACGCGGACCGGCAGCGCGATATGCGCTAACAGCTTGCGCAAGCTCGCCTCATCAGGCGGCAAATCAACCAGCACGGCATTGGCCAGCGGTTTTGTCACCGCGTCGGCCATCACCACCGGCCCGCCGAACATGAAGGCAGACGTCATTGCCTGTTTGCGCTTGGCGTCGAAAAACACGTAGTTGTACGCGCCGCGGAATTGCTCCGCGCTGGCCTGCGGCAGCCGCATATCGATGACATTCGGCTGCTTGAGCTCCCAGTCCACCAGCCGCAGCTGCAAGCTCGTCCGGTTCTGCCAGGTGTTCTCATCCATCCGCAGCGCCAGCTTGACTTGACTGGCCGCGGCCAAGGCAGGCGCGTCCGCCCCGCGGTTGAACGCGACCACTTTCTGGCCATCCGCGGTGAACCGCAGATGCGCGTTGGTTTTGCCCATTTGCTGAATGTCGCCCACCTGTTGCGGTACATAGGCAAAGGTCGGCTCCTCGTTGCCAGGGCCAAACGGGGCGAGCTTGCGCATGAGGTGGTAATGATCAAGGCTGATATCGGCAGCAGTCAGGCGCCCACTGATGGCCAGCGGCGGTTTGTCGGCCCCTTTCGGGGCCACGGCCGCGGCCTGCTCCATCGCGGCGTGCAACGCCGGAATGTTGGCCACGGGCAGGGTCAGCCCAGCTGCCATCGCGTGCCCACCAAAGTGAGTCATCTGGTCGCGCGCGGCATCCAAGGCCTTAAAGAGGTTATAGGCGGGCACGGAACGACCCGAGCCTTTCGCGGTTTGACCGTCCTTGGCGATATTGAGCACCAATGTCGGCTTCCCGGTGGCCTCCACAATGTGGGACGCGACGATGCCCAGCACCCCTTCGTGCCAGCCAGCATGAGCGATGATCAAGGTCTTTTGCGTCTGGTTCTCAGGGCTTTCAGCGATTGCCATCGCCTCTTGAACAATCTTGGCCACCAAGGCTTGCCGCTTCTGGTTAAGCGTATTGACGTTTTCGGCGAGTTTTTCGGCCTCATCATCATCAAAAGTGGTCAGCAATGTGACCCCGGGATTGGCGTCGCCTAGCCGGCCCAAGGCATTGAGCCGCGGGCCGATGCCAAAGCCAATCGCGCTTTCGTCCACCTTGGCGGGGTCCAGATCCGCGACTTTGATCAGAGCGTTGATACCCGGGCGCTGCTGCTGATGGATCAGCTGCAGGCCCATCTGCACGATCAGCCGGTTTTCGCCAGTCATGCTGACAATATCGGCAACGGTCCCTAAGGCAGCCAAGTCAAGGCAGTCGGTCGCCGGCTCCCCTAGCAACGCACTGGCCACTTTGAACGCGACCCCGGCGCCTGACAAATCATTAAATGGGTAGTGGCCATCCGGATGACGCGGGTGAACCACCGCCACGGCCTTGGGCAGCACCTTGGGCAGTTCGTGGTGATCCGTCACGACCACGTCCATACCCGCGGCCATCGCCTGATCAATAACGGCCGCGCCGCCGACCCCATTATCCACCGTCACCACCAGCTCGGTCCCATTTTTGCGCAGGTAGTCGTACACTGCCTGATTCGGCCCGTAGCCGTCGTTGAAGCGATCCGGAATGAAAGTCTCGACGTTTCCGGCACCCAGCGAGTTTACCAGCGTGTCCTTCATGATCGAGGTCGCGGTCAAGCCGTCCACGTCATAATCCCCATAAATGGTAATTTTTTCCTGCCGGGTGATCGCCAACTTGATGCGATCGACCGCCTTTTGCATGTCATGGAGCGCAAAGGGATCGTGCAACCGGCTCAGATCCGGGGTGCAGAACGCCTCATAGGCAGCCTGATTGGTGATGCCGCGCTGGATCAACAGCCGCGCCAAAAACGGCGGGACGCTCAGTGCTTCTGCCACCTGCTGGATCTGGTCCGAACTGGGTTGTGCGGCTTCCTGCCAAAGGTAATGTGCCATCGTCGTCTTCCTTTCTAACCGCAATAGTATATCAGACTTTCGCCGCCCCTGCCCTCGAGATTATGGAAGCCGCCGATGAAAGCGTGGTATAATGACATTGTTATAAGAATCTCAGCCCAACTTCGATCAGCGACTGAAACGAAATGGAGAGAAACATTATGGCAGAAGACACAGTAAAAAAGGCAACGAAGATCGTGGTCGACATCCCCGATGAGGACGTCGCAACCGCTGAAAAAGCGATGAACGATCAGGGGTTTGTCACCCCTAAGGAGCTCCCACGGTTGATGGATATCGACTATTCGCGTTCCCTCGCAGCTGCCTTGACCAAAGCCCGCGAAGGCAAGACCGAGGAAGGCTACATCTACAGCGAGGAATTTGACTTTGCTGGCGGTGAGATCGAGAACATTATCTGGAACATGGACAAGATCAAGAACCGCGACGATGCTAAGCGCACCCTTGCCGATCACATGGGGCTGACCATGCCGACTGAGACGCTGTCAAAAGCCGACAAGGAAACCTTCTAAAGTTTAACGATTCAGCGTCTGCCAGCGTTGGCAGGCGCTTTTTTTAGGGAGTCAGCAATGAATGAAAACGACCAATTTTTCCAGCGCGCGATTGAAGCCGGCGTCATTCCGGCTGGGAGTAGGCTTACCAGCGCCTACGCCATGGGCGACAGTCAAGAAGAACAAGACGACCTAGCTGCGCTTGTGCTTGCAGGGACGAAAACGGCCACCAGCAGCGGTTTCGAAATCTATGCGCAGGCACACGAGCCCCTGCCGCAAGCAGGCAATTTCGACATTATCCAAAACAGCCGCGGCGAACCCGTGGCCCTGATCGCCACGGATCATGTCGAGATCCGCTCGTTTGCGCGCGTGGATGAGGCGCACGCCTTTCGCGAGGGTGAAGGCGATCGGAGCCTGCCGTACTGGCGGAAAGTGCACTTGCCCTTTTTCACCAAAGACTACCAGGAAGCCGGCCTGACCTTTGACCCGGCGCGGTCGATGGTGGTGCTGGAGTCGTTTCACGTGATCTACCCGCACTGAGCCGCCCCAGACGTAAAGGACCAGAACCGACAAACGTTGCGCAATTTGCCGGTCCTGGTCCTTTTTTGTAGGTGAAATTGGCGCTTTGGCGTGATTATCGCGCAGCGTCATTGGCCCCCTTCATTACATGTTTTGGGCTTACCTCCCCTGACTAAAGTCAGGGGAGGTAAGCCCGCACTGGCTAAAATTAGTTAGTCTTTTTGCTTGGGCGTCCCGCCTTTCCCCTTTCTGTTCTCTGATTTTGAATATAGTTAGCGACGGTTTCTTTTGACATATCTCCTAGCGTGCCCATGTAGTAGCTGGGCGACCATAAGTGCCCGTCCCAGAGGAGCTTCTTAGTTTCCGGGTGAGCAACAAACCAAGTACGTGCCGATGCACCTTTCAGAATTTTGACAACATTAGCCGGGGCGTACCTTGGCTTAAAGCTTAAAAGTAGGTGCACATGGTCTGCCATCACTTCTGCCTGCTCAACGTTAATGTCGTTGTCGCTGGCGGCCGAGGTCAAAATCTCAAGCATTTCTGCGACAAGCTGTGGTGTAGTAAAGACCGCACAGCGATATTTAGTTACCCAAACCAAATGATAGTGAAAATTATAGACATAGCCGCGTTCATGAATTGCATTATTCTCTACCATAAGTATTATTGTAACCTCCTTTATTGGCTCAATCTGCGTTGCCAGTATTATACCATGCGTAGTATAATATGGACGCGAGGAGGTGAAAATAAGTGGCTAAGAAAATGGCAGATTTGAATTATCACTATGGGCTTAAAATGCGTCTTTTCCCATCGTCTGAACAAAAGCGCGTAATCGACAACAACATTAATGCCAGCCGCTTTGCTTACAACGAAATGGTCGCCATCGACAAGGAACTGTACTCGCTCCATCAGATCAAAATTCCAATCGCCATCGTTCAAGACCGGATTGCCTACTTACAACGACGCAAGAATAATACTCAAATGCTGTTTGCCATCCACCCTTGGTTAGCTGGCACTGGCGTCGGGACTGACGTGGTTGACCAAGCCCGCCGAGCTTATCAGAGCGCATGGCGGCTGTTTCGGCAGGTGCACCGTTCAGGCGTGCCAGTCTTTCACCGCAAGCGTGATGATGGCAGTTACCAACTGCCAACTCGCTACACTAAAAACGGAGTAGGACTTGCGGGTGGCTCCAACCGCTTTATCGACAAGAAACATGTTGCCCTCAGCGGCCTCGGTAAAATTCGTGTCTCTGGTTCGCAAAAGCGGCTGTTTGATCACGCTGACGCTATCCGTGTTGGCACCATCACCATCCGTCGTGACGCCACTGGGCGGTATTTCTTGTCCATGCAGCTAGGCTCCGACACACCGTTCGTGCAAGCCACTAAGCCCGCTCAATCGGCGGTAGGCATTGATTTGAATACCGATAACTTTCTGACTGACTCGGCTGGCAACGTCGTTACTAATCCACGCTACTACCGGTCAATCAAAGGCCGGCTGGCAAAAGCCCAACGCAAGTTAGCACGCCGCCAACTGCGGGCCAAGAAAGAACACCGCTCACTAGGTGATGCTAAGAACTATCAGAAACAGCGGGTGCTTGTCGCCAACCTACAACGCAATGTGGCAAACCGCCGCAATGCTTTTCTCCACCTTGTCTCTACGACACTAATCAAGAACCACGATTTAGTCGTAGCAGAAGAGTTGAGAAGCAAGAATATGTTGCGCAATCACGCATTGGCAATGAGCATTGCCGATGTTGGCTGGCGAACGTTCTTGAGTATGCTGGCATATAAAGCCGGCTTGTACGGTCGCTCATTTGTGACGGTCAACCCGCGAAACACCACGCAAACGTGTAGTGCCTGTGGTTTCGTAATGACTGGCGACCAGAAGCTCACGCTGGCCGACCGAAAATGGACGTGCCCGCATTGTGGTGCATTCCACATTCGCGACCATAATGCCGCGAAAAACATTTTGGCTAAAGGATTAGCCGTCAAATAACCAAACAGTCCGTCTGGCCCTTCGGTGTCCGACGGAACTAAGGCGCTAAAGCGCCAAGTCCGTCTGGCAACCTGCGGACTCTAAAGGCTTTGGTAATTAGCACGTAAGACCCGCTTGCGGGCAATCGCTGTATCTAAGCAAATTGTGGTCGCACCGCCGTTAGGCGACGCGCTTACAAGCCGCTGTCTTTAGTCAGAGGTGGTTGACCGTACCGCTTCAGTGCCGCTGTTAGGGATTCGCGCATGCGGTTGACCAAAGACGGCGGCGAGATGACCCTCACCAAGTCGCCTTGACTACGCAGCCACAGCATCGCCCCGAAGACGAAGGCGTATGACTCAATAATCGTCCCGCCGGTTGCCGTCCTGCGGATCACGCGACTGTCGGGAAAAATATCAAGGGCGTTATCCGGCGAATTATAACACTCGTATCGAAACGCCATGAATTCCCCCATATCGAGCAGGTAACTGTGACGGCGGTGCTCGGAAAGGAAGTAGCGCTCGCCATGCGGTAGAGGCTGGCCCTTCGCCGTTTGGATGATTTCATGAATCCGATCCAGGCGAAACAGCTGGTAGCGGTGCTTTTTTTCGACAAACATGACGACGTAAAAATAGAAGCGGTCAAAATAGATGGTCACGGGTTGCCCTTTAATTTCTGAGCACTGCGGCTGACCTGAGTGGCGATAAGTGAAGGTCACCTGAAGTTTGGCAGCGATGGCAGTCTCCAGCCGCGTCATCAGTGCCAGCAGCGGTTTTGTGTGCACCAGCGGCACATAGTCTTCTTTTTCCTGCTTGAGCCAGAAGTTGACGGTTGCAGTGTCTTCAGGCGTCAGGCGCGCCTGCAAAAATCGCAACGCCTTGATCATCTCAGAAGCAGACAACGCGCGACTGCCTAGCAAAACTGAGGAGATACCAGTGATCAACGCGAGGTTTTCGACCTCATCCCCCTGCACGAGCTGAAACTGGTGCGACTTCGTTTCCACCAAACGGCCGGCGTTTTGCGCCGCCAGTGCCGTTCTGATAGCCGCGAGGTCACGTTGAAATGTCCGCAGTGAGACCCCGGCCCCCGCGTCAAAGCCCACGGTTTGGCCCGCCATCAGCTTCGCCAGCAAATCCGCGACTCGTGCATTACTGTTCATCCTCGCCGCCCCCTTTTTCCGCTTGATCTATAGTTTACGCTGACTCAGCCTGCACGCAAGCGGCAGCCGCGAACCGAAAACGAAAGTAAGGCCAACTTGCCCAGGCGCGATTTATCAGTCCACGCCCAAAACGCCCCGGCCCCGCGATTTTACGACCAAATCGCGGCGCCGGGGCGCTTGTCTTTTTGAGGCTAACAGTGCTTTTTGTCGCAGCCTCAGCGTGTCAGGCTGCCAAGTTACTTGCCCTTGGTGTCGTCTTCGTTCATCTTGAGAATGCTCATGAACGCTTCTTATCTCACCCGGTTTTTATGCCGATTATATGTGTTTCCTTCTATTATATACATATTTCAAATTGCCGTCATGGGTGCTTAAATATTGATGGCGGTTTAATTTGATTTATGTGCATTTATATCGGAGCATATTTGCGTTGGCAAATCGTAGGCAAGACCAAAACGGGGCTGAATAATCAGCCCTGTTTTTTGTTTACGAGCGCAAAAAAGCCCCACCCGCCGAAGCGAGTGAGGTTATTGATGAGCTGTTATGAGAGTTGATGAGCTAGAACGGCCGCTTGCCGGCGTTCACGCACTTCTGCATGTACATGACCAGCCGCGACTGCTTGTCAATCTTGCCGTCCACCGGCGTCCCAGCTTTGCGCTGCCATGCCTTAATGGTTTCGGGGCCGAGAATACCGTCAGCCTTAACCCCAACCGCGCGTTGCATAGCAGCGATGAGCAGGCTTCCTACTGGCTTGCCAACAAACTGCCAGCCGCCAGTGAGACCCGCGTTGTGCCAGTTGTACTGGCTGGACACCACGCCGTCCACGGTGGTGCCGTACAGCCGTTGAAGTTTCGTGGTCGTAGCCGTGCCCCAGTAACCGTCTACGCCAGCACTTGCTGTGGAGGTTGCGGGTGCGGCGGCAGAAGTAGTAACGCTGCCGGTTGCCGCACCTAAGTCCTTGGCGAGTTGTGCTTTGCTGATGCCGAGCTTCGTCAGGTACGGGTATGGATCACCGTGGTCAGACCCACCGTAGTTGCGGCTGCACCACAGGTGGCTCTTGAAGCCAGCCGTGCGGTTGCCATCATCCAACGTGCGCGGCACGCCATACTGCTTAGCCATAGCCGCCGCCAATGCGATCCAGTTGTGGTATGCCTTCATCGCGCGGGTCTTGTCGGAAAACTCGCACAACTCAATCTGCACCGGCGCATAGCGGTTAACATTACCAGCGCCCCACGCTACCCGCCCTGGTGTGCCGACTTGATATGCGCCTTGGTCGTCAACACCGAAGTGAACGAATGTTTGTGCAGAACGCCATACCCGATGCTCATAGGTCGCCATCTGCTTGGCGGTGGCCTCCATGTCATCCGTGGAGTGCAGCACGATGATTTTGCCGATTGTGGCAGCAGTGCCGGCGCTGATTGCCAAAGATTTGTTGATCGTGACCATTACTTAGCCTCCTTCTTAGGCTCGGTGTAGCTCAGTGCCTGAGCACTATCCGCCACGCCGGCCGTGGTTGGATCAGTGACCACACCAAGAATAGACAGTACTGCGAACACTGCGTTGACAATGCCAGTGAGCTGTGTGCCAAGGTTGGCAAAGTCCCACTTGTATCCAAAAGGCGCAGCCACAGCCTGCGCAAGCAATAAAATAGCCGGCACAAGGGCCAGCCAGAATTTGACGCTCAATACACGTACTTTCCAATTAATCTTCATGTTGAACATTCCTTTCAGTTTTTGATTTGAAGTTGTAAAACCTTGTTGTACAGTGCTTCACCCGTTCCATTTCCGCCTAATGCTTTGTAGCTGCGGAAAAGGTAGTTCAAATCGTCCAAGTCATCCGTGCTGATATAACCAGTTTCGATATGGTGGTTGCACAGCATATAAACCTCATGATGAAGCAATCCGACTAGCCCCGCATCTATCGCCTTTCCGTGCTTTCGATGCGTCTGCCACTGGCTTAAAAACCAACCAAACAAAGCCCCACCGCCCAACTCTACAAAAATGTCTAACCAACTCTTAAAATCCACATCTTCATACTTCCTTCCACAAAAATACCGCTAGGAGTTTGCCCCAGCGGCGTAGTCATTACCGGTAATCTGTTTGTACTCATCAGGCGTTATCATCAACCCCACATAGGGTTCGATGTCGATTCCCCACGCGTAGAACTGTTGGCACATATCGTAATCTGTCATGCGCCCGCCTCCAGTTTCGCTACCCGTAGCATCACAGTCGCCAGAATCTGCTGGTCGGCGCTGGGCGCAGGCCGCTCTGCAGCTGCGACAACCTCGGCAGCCTTCGCCTCATCAGTCGCCAGTTTGCCGTTCGCATAGGTTGTCGCCCCCACGACAATGCTGTCAATTTCAGACTGTGACAACTCAATGGCATCGGTGTCGTCAAAGCCTACCTGCCACTTCTGGCCATTCCAGAACTCCTTCTGGTAGCCGATGACGACACCGTCCGCATCGAGGGTTAGCAGCACTTTTAGCTTTTCTTTGTCCATCTCTAGCCTCCTTAAAAGCCCCGGACTTCATACAGGAAGTATGGGCTAGCGGCATTCTTGGCATTGTCGGCGTTTCCAGTGAAGGACTCATTATTGACGTAGATGTATTTTGTCCCTACTCCGGCATTTTGGTCATAAAGAATCAAATTGTGGCCGATATTCGGATGCAGAATGCCCCATTCTTTGCGAATGTACGTCCACTGAGCGCGACTGTACCCCTCAGCTGCCCACAGCAAAGCCCAGCCTGATAGACAGTCCACCAGCGGCACTGTCGGCTTCGGCACCTCGCCTGGAACGATTCTGTTCTTGCCTGACCAAAGCAACTCTCCACAATGGGTCAATTGCTGCACGACCTGAGCCTTCAGCGTTCCCCAATACTCTTTGGTTGCATCTGTATGGTCATACAAGGACAGCTGCCCTAGCTGCAACTGTGCCTCGGCCAATCTCTTTTCATAGTCTGTGCCGCCGCCTGCTTGGTAGATTCGTGACAAGTACCCGGACGGCCCAACTTCCGTGTGGAAGTGTTGCTCAGGCGTCTGGTTATCAACCGTACCATCGACTGTGAGGTAGCCATCACCCATTCTGGTTGAGCCTGTGCCCTTGGTAATGACGGCCTGCCCCGCATCGTCAACATCCGCAAATTGGATTGACTCAAGCGGCTGACTGGTGAAGGTAGAATTGAACTCGGAACCGTTGAAGCTAACCCCGTTGAAGGTCAGCCCATTGAACGTGGCAGCGCTGATTGCGCTTGCCGAAATTGGCTGCGCGACCCATTTGGTGCCGTCTGACTTGTAGAAGGCTGTGGCAATGCCACTGCTGTCAAGCAGCCAGAACTGGCTGTTGGCTGGAGCCACCGAGGAAGGAAGCGCTGTGCCGCTAGCGTATGATGTGATGTCCTTGCCTGCTGGCCCGGTCGCACCATCAGCCCCATCATCGCCCTTGGTGCCCTTGTTGTACTGCCAGGTGTAGGCGGTCGGGTCGATGCTATCTTGCGATTCAAAGTCGCTATACGTGCCGATGTAAGCCCGGTCGCCAGCCTCATTGATGGAGAAGTCTGTCTTCCCATCAGCTGAGTTTGCCCACGCGGTGTGAAAATACGGCGTCTTCCCATCAGTACCCGGTTTGCCAGGCTGTCCATCGTTCCCGTCCGCGCCCCGCAGCAATGACCACCGACCCGCATACACTGCCGGGTCCGTGCTTGGTACCGCAGAGTCCTTGCTCCAGACCGTGGCCCAGTACGTCTTCCCAGCAGGCAGCGCGCTCAGCCCGGTGCCTTGGTCATCGTCCGCATAGACCGTCCACGGGTAGTACTGCGTGACCTTGCCCGCCGCCTTCATCTGGTCGGCCAACTCTTGCAGATCCGGGTCAATCTGCGATTGCTCAATCAGGAAGTCACCAAACGTTGCCACCCGCGTGTCGTTCGCGTAGCTTGTCTTGAGCTCCAATAGCCGTGTGGACAGGTTCAGGTCTTGCAGCTCATCGACCAGGTGCACCGTGTCGCCAACTTCAACGGTAGACGGCAATTCCGCCACGTCTGCTTCGTAGTTCACGACCGGATCGACCGCCTTCTTGAGGCCAGCCAGCGCCGACTGGAACAGCTCCGCCTGCGTCTTTGCGGTGTACGAGATTCGGCGGTTGATGTAGCCGCCAGACACGTCTGCCACACTGCCAGCCGCGCGTAACCTGCTCCACTTCTGGTTGGCTACCGTGTCCATCAGCACGCCGCCAGCAGTTAGCACATACCGCCCGGTCGGGTCGGTGTACGAGTAGCCCGCCAGCGTCAGCGGCTTGTCAGAACCTTCCACAGTATCGCCAGTCGCAACAACTGAGGTGTATAGGTCGTAGATGTTCCCGGTCGTGCTGATGCTGTTGAGCTGAGTGTTGACCTCCAATCTCTGGCCCTTGTCAGCGCCGATGTGCTTGTACACATCAACATAGCGCTTGACGACCTTCATGCCTTCGACCTCGAAGCGGAAGTCCAACTCGGCATTGTCGAACTGGGTAGCCACGCTTTCGATGCGCTTGAGTGATGTGTCGTCGGTACTGTCCCAGCTCAGCGTGCGTGTCAGGTCGGCGATTTCATTCGTGCCAATCTCGAACCCGCTGTCGGTGGTGAACAGGTCGAAGTACTCCGCAAACGTCATTGGCTTGCTGGCCGAATATGCCGAGATGGTTTCGTTAATGAGGTCGAGCCCGCCGCTTTCGGAAACGAAGGTCAGCTCACCGGAGTGCGGCTCAAACTTCGTCCACTCCGCAATGGTCATAAACTGCGAACGGCCCCGGTAGTCCTTGTACAGAACGAAGTTGCCGTACGCCGCCATCGCCATCACCTTCGCCACATCGCCCTCGCCGAATACCAGCGTGGCGGTGTATGAGCGCCCCACGGCAGTCTCGGCAAACTCATCGTCTACATCGTCAATCATGTTAATGCCGGGCCGACTGGCGTCTGGCATATCCGTTGACGCGATGCCGATTAGCTCGAAGTCGCGGTTAGTGAAGTATGCGATCATAGCCAAGCCTCCCTGTACTCAATCTTCGCCGTGAAAGGCTCTGCCCAGCTCGATGCCACCGGCTGGAGTGTATTCTCGCCGGGCTGAATCATGAATTTATCCCAGTCGTTGTCGATGGCCTGCACGGTGCCGTCCTCGACCCCGTTCACATAGACCGTCTTCGTAGCCACGTCTGCGACCAGCTCATCACCAGCCGAGAACCTGTTTGGCAGGTCTTGCCAGTAGTCCACATTGACCCACTGGAAGATGCTGTCTGACCAGTTGATAGTCCAACCGGTCTTGTCCGAGAAGCCCGTCATCCAGACCGTGTACCCGTCAATCGAGGCGTCCGCCAGGCCAACAATGGTCGGTGACTGCACCAGGGTCTGACCTGTCTTCATGCCGCCTTCCAGCGTCTGAATATTGGCCAGGCGGAAGGTAGCCTGATTGCCGAGCTTGCCAATCTGAACCGAGTAGAAGCCGTTGGTGAAGAGCTTCCGGTCTAGGTTCTGCGTCCAAATAGTCTTGCCCATCGCGATCAGGTCCAGCGCCAGCACATCTGCGGTGTAGAAGCTGTCGTGAAGCACCATGCTCAGCACCACGGTGTCGCCAGACGTCAAGTTGAACTCGATTCGCCCAGACGCTTGTGCATTCGTGGCTAGGTTGATGCGATTCGCCCAGAGCAGGTTGCCCGTGTTCGACCCCTGCGAGTTTGCCGCAATCGTGCCGCTCATCGAAGGTCCGGCCCAGTTATCGCTAGCCGTCCGGTTGTACATCGGCGTCGCGGTGTCCTTAGCGTACTGAAAAGACCCCGCCTGTTTGTTAGGCCGGGTCGCATCGCCGAGATAGTTCTTGTACACCACCGTGCCAGCATTCAGCGCGATGCCAGTCGGTGCGGCCAGCATCGTGTGATGGAATACCGTCTCAGAATCATCATGCTGCGTGCCGTCAATCTCATCAGGTGAGCCAAACTGTAGCACGCCGCCATCCGCATTCACCCAGCCCACCAGCCCGTTGTCGGCCGTCATGGTCGCGGTCAGCACAGGCGCAGAAGGTGCCGTGCCGGCATTGGTGACCGTGATGTCGGTGCCGGACTGACCGGTAACCGTATCGAGTTCAACGCTGTGCGCGAGATCATCTGGCACAACAAAGACAACCTCACCATTACCATGTCTAAACTTCTCCGAGAGGCTGATTTGGTCGTCTGCAATTGCTAGATAATACTTGTCGGGTTCATCACCGAAGATTAGTTGTTGCGGCTCATTTGAGGACAACAGCCCCGCAATCTCCCGGCGCTTGGCCACCATATCTCTCCGAACCAGGAAGGACACAGTCACCTTGCCTTCATCTGCAGAGGTGTATTGAAATCTCTTGCCCGATGATACGCCGAGCTTCTGGAGGATCGCGTTACGATTCTGGCCGATATTGCGCTCGACATTATTTGTCTCGAGATACTTACTCATATCTTGGCCGTTAAACCACCATTGAAAAGTCACCTATCTCACACCCTTTATGCGATTACTTGTACGCTGCATGCGGTCAATCTCAATCTTGACCGGCTCAGCTATCTCGCGAGACAATTCTCGCTTGTCGATGTTTGCACTGACGTGAACCTCGATGACTCGAGGCTGCATCTCGCCCACATTTGTCGTTGTACTGTAGTTGTTAATGACCTGGTCACTAGGAATTGCTGTATAGCGACTGCCGGCGAGCACCTCAGGCTGGACAGCACTTGATAGGCCCACGGTGGCAGTAACCATCGCAGCATCCGACAACTGGCCCGCCATCGAGCCAACCGTATTCTTGACTGCCACGAAGGACTTCTGCAGTCCGTTGTTCAAGCCTTCCATGATTGCGTTACCAGCAGGAATCAGCAGCCGAGCATCGTATTGGATAGGTCCTTTGTGCTTCTTAATCCAATCAGCAATGCCGCCAACGAACTTCTTGCCAGCAGACCAGGCGGACTGTAAACCTCCGACAAAACCGTCGATGATTGCTTTGCCGGCACCAGCTAGTGAGAAGCCTTTGAAGACTCCGCTGATACCGCCAATGATTCCTTTTGCCGCTCCGTTAGACTTACTCATGCCCCTAGTGATTCCTTTTGCAAAGGCAGAGATCAATGAGCCACCTGACGTGATGATGCGGCCAAGCGCATAGCCAATGCCTTCAACGAAAGCTTTGACCGCGGCCAATGCTTTGTCAGCAATCTTTGGGATTGCCTTGGCAAGCCCCAACAGGAAAGCGCCAATCAGATCCACGGCAGCATCAATAATTCGTCCTAGGTTTCTACTGATGCCTTCAATCACGGCAACAACAACCGAAACCCCTGCCTTGATAACGGAACCGAGGTTAGACGCAATGGCGTTCAAGAAGTTTGTCACTATTAACAACGCTTCTGTCACGATTCGGCCAATATTATTAGCTATCCCCGTGAGTACGCCAATGATGAGTTGCATGCCGGCATTAACCATTTGCGGAATAGCCGCAACGAATACGCCAAGCATGACAGTGATAATCGTCAAAACAGCTGTACCAATTTGAGGTGCTGCCGCAGCGATGGCTGTAATAAATCCCGTCACCATTGCAGCGAATCCAATTCCAACAGCAGCCAGCGTTGGGATTATGAGTGTCAGGTTTTGGCCTAACGATGTGATTGCGGTGAGCAACAACGAAATGCCAGCTGCAGCCGCACCAATGCCCACTCCAATGGCTAAGACCGAGGCACCAAATACGCCGATACCTATGGCATTAGCTGTTAGTGTCGGCCCTAGCAGAGCGAACACACCTGCGAGGGAAGCAATAGCAACTGTCACGCCAGCCAGAGCGATCATGCCTGCGGTACCTGTTTTTGCCAGCGACGAAATACCGAACACCAGCACACCAAATCCAGCAGCAGCAACACCAATTCCAACGCCTGCTTTAAGCATGTCACTACCCATGCCACCAAAGGCACTGCCAGCAGTCTTAGCACCGCCGGCTGTATCAGATGCCGCCTTACCAAATCCAGTCAGTTTACCAACAATGCCACCTGCTGTTTTACCAACTGCAGCAAAGCCGCTACCAACTTTTGCGAGGACTCCAGCGACTGGAGCCAACACCTTTACGCCGACAAGGGCTCCTATAATTGTTGCCACAGCCTTTGGGTTAGCAATAGCGGCATCAACAACCGCTTTGATGGCTTTAGCGATGCCATACATGACATCAACTACACCGGGCGGAACCGTTGTGCTAATTGCAGATGAGAACTCCTTAAAGCTCCCAATGTTACCACTTAGTACGCCGCCGGTTGCTTTTACAACATCAATGAAGTCGTGAACTGCTCCTCCAATGGCTGCCAGGACAGGCACAATCTTGTCTGCCGCATCCTTTCCAACCAGCTTCACCAATGAGTCATGGAACTTATCAAAACTCTTGAAGTTGCCTGAGATAAAAGCAACTAACATACCGATTGAGTCAGAAATCGCTGTGATTCCACTTTGGATGAATGGCGTGGCCTTAGTGATCGCGTTGCTGATGCCACCAATCAGATTAGTGATGTTGGCTTTACCAATCGCGTTAAAAATGGCCAGGAACGCATTCTGGAAGTTCGCCTGCAAGTTACCCAATGCGCCTTCAAAGGTCTCAGTCGAGGCCGCGGCTTTCTTGGCCGCGTCAGTCATACCAAGCTGTTCAATTGCCTTGTTGAACTCGCCGGCACTGATCTGACCCTTCTCCATCGCGTCACGGAAATTCCCGGTGTAGGCACCGTTCTTCTTCATGGCCTCCTGCAACTTGCCAGAAGCGCCGGGAATGGCGCCAGTGAGTTGGTTCCAATTTTCGGTGGTCAGCTTACCAGCGCCGGCGGTTTGGGTGAGGACCATCGCCACAGATTTGAACGTGTCCGCGTTGCCGCCAGCGACGGCATTCAAGTTGCCGGCCGCCTTGGTCAGTTTTTGATAGTTCGGAATACCGTTTGCGGCCAGCTGTGCGGTCGTGTTCATAACGTCGCCCAGGTTGTAGACGGTCTGATCAGCGTAGGTCTTCATGGCCTTCGACGCTTGGTCCGTTTCTTTTTTGGTGAAGCCTGCGAACTGCATGGTCGACTTAAACTTATCCATGCTGTCAGACGCTTCCGCGGCCCCACTGATAAGGCCGCCGAGGCCACCCGTTAGGGTACTGATTCCTTGCTGAGCCAGGCCCATGACAGCGCCCAGCGAAAGCTTATCTTTGAGCCCGCCGAAGACCTTCCCTGCGCTTTCACCAGGCGCAATCAGGCCCTTCATCGCGCTCTTGAGCTTGTCCATCGTGCCGACCGCTTCGTTGCCGCCATCGGCTCTAATGTCAATTACAACCGTGCCGTCAGCTGCCATAGCTGTCACCTCCTTCTTCTTCGTTTTCGTCATCAGGCAACGCTAGTGCGCGCTGCTGCCTTCTGACGGCGTCTCTCTGTTTCTTATCTTTGATGTCGCCAAGTCTGGTTGACCGGATATGCCTGATCCGCACGAACGCCGTGTCGTCCGGCAGCGCATCGAATAGCGCCACAAAGCTCAGCCAGTGAAGCTGTCCCTGCTCTTTGACCAGGTCGATGCCATACGTCTGGCGGAATGCCGCATAGATGTAAGATGCGTCGAAGTCAAAGTCATAGTCGGCCTTGATGTGTTCGCCATCGCCTTTTGGCTCGATGGGGTCGCCGTTGATGTCGTATCGCATTGGTCTCTGCTTAGCTGTGGTGATCAGGTCGATGATGGCGTTGTGCACGTCTACCCAATCGGACACCGGCGGCATGTCCTGCTTGATGACCAACTGCAGGAAAGTCTCGCAGCGGTCCATCATGGTCATGCCTTCATCACCACGCGCTTTGAGCGCATAGAGCACATTGTCGAAGCTCAGGTCGAGCCGGTACGTGTGCTGGTTGACAGTCACCTCGTTTGGCCATGGATCATATAGATTCATGCCTCATCACCGCCTTAGCGCCGCTTGCGGTTCTTTAGGTAGCGTGCTTTGCGGTTCTCCGACTTGCGCTGAATGTTGGCGAGCTTGTTCTCCAGCTTGTCGGACACGATTTGGTCGATACGCTGATACAGCACCAGCAAATTGATGAAGCTGTTGCCGCCGCCAGCATTAGCCAGCCGATCATAGGTGCCTTCACCAAAGTCGGTATCGAAAGCCACCTGCAACGTCTTACTCATAGCCTCAAGAGCCCGCTTGACGTTGTCGTCGGTAATCTCCTCGCCTGCGACATCCGCATACTCCTCTTCGAGCTGGGAGATTTTCTGCTTACGTAGTTCAGCCTTGGCCTTTTCGGCAATCAAAGCTTCGTCTGAAAAGTCGACTTCGAGCACGACCTCCGTGGTTTTGCCATCATTCTTGTGCTCAATCTCAATGGGGAGCTTAATCACCGACGACTCAAGAACTAGTTTTTCCATGTTTTTCCTCCTAAAAAAGGCGGAGGGAGCAAGCTACTGCCGCCCTCTCCGCCATTCAGCTACTAGTGATTCGCCGCCCGGTTGCCCGTACTGTGACTTTCTTAGGCGACGATTTGCTCAATTAGCCTTCTGCTGCAGCCGTTACTTCAACCGTGGATGTTGCAGTCTTGCTGCCATCCTTTGTGGTAACGGTGATGTCAGCACTGCCGACGGCCACGCCCGTTACAAGGCCATGATCGTCTGCTTTTGCAATACCATCATCGCTGGACGCGAATGTCGTCCCGGTTTCAGTCGCATCATCAGGTGCAACTGTAGCGGTCAGCTGAACGGTCTTACCGACTTCAACGCTTGCCGAGGTCGGTGCCAAAGCCACCCCTGACACCGCTACGATTTTGGGACAGCAGGTGTCACTTTCGGAGCTTGAACGAAGTCAAGATGGCCCTCGAAGTCTTCGTAGTCCGTAGCGTCACCGCCACCTGCCTTGATTTCCATGGCCTTCGCAACACCAATAACGGTGTCACCATTGGTCTCCACAATCTTGTGCCAAATCTTTCGCTCGTCGTCGTTAGTCTTGCGACGAAGCCCGGCCAGCAATTCTTGAGCGGGGTCTTCTGGATCGTAGAAGCCCGAGAAGTTCCAGACCTCAGACCGACCATTAAGCACGGTTTCGGTATTGCCGTCGCCGTCATAGAATCCCTGATCGTCTGTGTCCTCTTTGGTGTCATCCTCAATGGTCTGGATGAAGTGCGCCAAAGGCAGCCAGCCATCCTCAGCTGGTTGTGCATCATCGCTCGTGTATGGGGCGATGTAGTGCAGGCGTTTTGCGTTCTTTTTACGCATAATGTTCCTCCTCACTTAAATGTTGTCAGGTTCGCGGTAAAGTCCACGACCCAATAGAAAAAGCCCGGCTCCTCAGCTTGAGAGAACGCAGGCTTACTTGTGATGCTGATGCCGCCGAATTGGTAGCTACCATCCTGGCTGTCTAGGTCAGACAAGGTCTCAAGGTAGTTCTGAACCTGCCAGAGTTGGTCATTAGCCGCCTCTTGGTCTTGAGAGTGAATGACGTACTCATAGGCGAGTGCGACATCCTTCTCCCCATCCATGTACTCTCTTGTTACCTGTCCGCCTGGCATTGCATAGAATGACGCCGACTCGGCAGTGCCTGGCAGCCCGATGCTTGTCGGGAGCGGCATCTTTTGGCTGTTGATTGCCTCTTTGAGGCGGTCGTTGAAGTCCATCAGAGTTGTGCTCCTTTCACGAATGCGTGCTGCCATTTGCTCATGTACATGCCCTTAGCTCGTTCATCCCACTTCGGTCCCGTGCCCGGCGTGGTGTAATGCCAGCCAACGCCGCCAACCCACTGATAGTGAGCGTATGGCTCGATGAAGTGGATGCGGGATCCGTCAGAAGCCACGACCGAGCTACTGCGCAGGTGGTTATTCTTCTTCGGCACAAACTGGTTCATGTCGGCCGCCGCTTGGTTGGCCATCACAACCATGCCTCGCTGAAAGCCTTGACGGCTGAGTTTACGCTTTAGGCCGCGGTCATTGACCTGTACTGAAAAGCCCATCAAATCACCTTCAATTCGATGCTGAACGGGGTGCTGCTGTCAGGCTCCTCATGACTCGACCAGTCGACCACTTTGTACGGGTGACCATTGAACGTGAGCCGTGCTTGCAGCCAACTGTCGTCGATGGCATCCGGATATCCGGCAGTGTATGCAGCAAATAAAAAGACCGTAGCATTCGCCACGATCGTTCGATTTGCGCCCACGCCAGAGAAGTCCTTGGTAAGGTCAACGCGCACAGGTGCCAGCGTGATTGCCTTGTCGTAGGTCGGCTTGTTGTAGTCGCCTTCACCGAGGAACCGCTCGACCGTCACTGTGTCATTGAGCCACGCACGGTCCGGTTGGATTGCGCTCATAGGTGCATCACTCCCCTGTAAAGCAGACCGGTTCCAGACAGCGACCGCAACGCATCGTCGCAGACAATTGTGCCAGACACATTAGCAGCCGCATCACCGAGCGTCTTGGAGACTGTAGTGGCACCAATGGACTGGCTAACCGTCTGGGCCTGTGCCGCCTTGTACTGGGCGCTCGACTTTATACCAGTGTCGGCCATGTACTTAATCTGCAGCATGACAGCTCGCTTGAACCGCGTTACACGCAAATCAAACGGATCATCATCAATGGTGTGTGTCTGATAGTAGTTGTTGGTGATTTCGTCCAAGTACATTCCGGCGAGCGCCGACAATCCGTCAAAGTCATCGGGTACCTCCGTGACGTGCATCGCCTGAATGTAGTCTTCCGCTCCAACGTAGAGTGTATTGGTCATCTAATCACCGCCTAGGCAGCAGCAGCCACGGTCACCTTGACGGAAGCCGTGAAGCTGCCACTAGTGGCGGTAACATTGGCCGTTCCCGCAGCTACAGCCGTAATGGTGCCGTCAGCCGCTACCGTCGCAATGGCTTCGTTATCAGAAGCGTACGTGATGGCGCCGTTGATGGTAGCCGCATCACTTGCGTTAGCTGGTTCAGCCGCAGCGGTCACCTGCTTAGTGTCGCCGACCTTCATGCTGGCCGTCTGCTGGCTCATCTTGAGCCCCGTGGCCGGCGTCGGCACTACGCTTTTGGGACCGCACTCACGTAGATGGCCTTCTTTGCGTTGTCAAAGACGATGGCATCGTAGTAGTCGAGGCCCTTGATGGTGTCGCGGTAGCCGGAACGATCTTGCGCAGCAGGAACCATGTCCACCGTGCCAAACTTGACGATTGGCGCAATGGCGGTTAATGGGGTCAGGATGAACTGGATGGTGTCATCAATGGACAGACCTTGAATGCGATCCTTGGCAACCTTGATGATTGGCACCCCACCATCGAGTTGCGCAACGTTGCGGTTGATGCCGGCAATCTGCATCTGGTTGGTCGTGAAGGACTTGTTCACGCCGGTGGCGTTCTTTAGCATCCGGTAGAATGCTGCAGAGACGAACATCACGTAACCGCCCGGTACTTCGTTGTCGGTCATGTATTCTTCCGCAGCGTCATACAGCTTGAGCACGTTGTCTTCGGTCACCACGGTCGCGTCCTTGTTTCCGGCGTTGTCGTACAGTGCCTGGATTGCGACCTGATCACGATGTGGCACGGTAATCAGGCGGCGGTGTTCTGTGACGATGTTGTTGATGGTGAGCGCAGCAGATTCGGATTCATCAAGCTGGTCAACGTCATAGCCGATCCAGTCTTCGTGGGTCAGCTTAACCGTTTCCTTCTCGATGCTAATCTGGTTGCGAGCATTTTCACCGTTGCGCTTGTACTGCGTGGCGTCCACGAAGCCGCTCATCTTGTTGATACGCACTTCACTGGCACCAACGAAATCGGCGGCAGTCACGGACTTGGCGCCCTGCGTCAGCACGTCCCACACTTGAGAATCCGCCTTGAACTCCTTGTCAATGGTGGCAAGGTCTTTACTGTCTAATACTAATGGCATAGTTTATGCACTCCTTTATGATTGTTTTCCGGATAGGCGAGCAGCAATCTTGTCGACCATGCTCGTGCCGCCGGCTGGGTCCGCATTAGGATTACCCGGTGGTGTAATCTGTGGGCTGTTTGGCTTTGCTGGTTCTTGAGCGGCGGCCTTGAACAGGAACTTGCTGTCATCGGCCTCTTTGAGCGCTTTGAGCTGGTCGTCTAGGCCAGTCACGTTGCCCTTGTCGTCCAATTTGAGCGCGTCCTTGTTGATCAGTGCATTCACCGCTTTGGTGTTGAGTGCCCCGGACTGGAGCAATGCCAGATTGGTGGCACTGTCTAGCTTTACCTGGTTCAGCTGCGCCGCAGCGTCCTTTTCAGCCTGTGAGTTGGCTTCTTTGAGCTTGTCAATCTCGGCCTTGAGGTCGCTGTCGCTCTTGTGGTCCTTCTGCAACTGGTCAAGCTGGCCGGTGACCGTGGTCACTTGTGCCTTGGCCGCATCACGTTCAGACGTCAGGGTGTTGACCTGCTCCTTGAGCGGGTTCAAGTCCTTGCCATACAGAGCCATCGCGCCTTTAACTTGGTCATCGTTTAGTCCTAATGCTTTCAATGCTTCTGGGTTCATGTCTTCTCCTAAGCAGTTGTTGAGCGGGTCTGCTCCCGCATGGATTTGGACACAATAAAAGAGCAGTTTAGCGACTTACTCGGGTCGAGCAAATACTTTTTCGCGCGTATAATCGCGGTGCAAATAACTATGATCACTGACCAGCTTGCGCAGGGCCGCTTGGTTGCGGCGGATAAGAAGCTGGTTCCGGGTCACGCCGTCAGGATCGTTCATCTTGTCGGCCAGCGCTTGCTTCTGCTTGTACGCCCGAATGCGGCGCTCTAACTCGCGTTGCTTGGCCACCATGTCACCCTTGGCGATTGCCTCGGCCGCGTTATACTGCGGCTGATTGTTACTACTGGCGCCAGGCACGTATAACCACTTGATGTGGTGGCAGTTGATGCCAAAAGTACCTGACGGGGTACCGTAGCCATGATCATATAGGCTTTCAAAGTGCTCACCAGTCCGTGCATCAGTGAAGCTATCTGGCCTCGTGGTGACCAGCTTGCCCTGAATGGGTGCGCAGGCTGCACGGCTGGCCTCATGGCTGCTCATAACGAAGGTATCAACGCCTACGTCGTCGGCTGCCTGGTCGCGTACCGCTTGGAAGGCGCGGCGGCTAGTATTATCCACGACCAATCGGGCATAACTCTCTAGGCCCCATTTGTGGCCGCCCTTGTCGACTAGTCCGAGGTCGATGCCTTTGTCGCGCCAGCGGTAGATGGTGGCCTTGAGCGCCTGATCGGGTGTTCTAAGGCCAGCAAGCACATCAGCGGTAGTCTCTTTGACAATCTGCTGATAAGTCTTGGTGGCCGCATTGGTGCCGTAGTTAGTGCTTAGCAGCGTCTGGTTGACGTTGTTGTCGAGAGCCTGGAACGTCTGGTTGAGGTAGCCATCTAGCACTTGCTTAGTCGTATTGACCTGCATGGTGCTAGCTTGCCTTCCAGTGGCTGTGGTGGCCCTCTTGTACTCTTGGTCGACTACCTTGTAGCCTTGGCGCTGGAATAGCTCAATCAGCTTAGTACGGGCAATGCCAGTGGCTTTTGATGCCTCGTTGATTACGTCGGAGTTGACTAGGTGCAGGTCGTTCATGACCTCCATCTGCCACTGCAGCACGTTGGTCTGGTCGACATCATCAAGTCCATGTTGCTGCAGTCGGTTGACGAAGTCCTCAAAGAGCTGCTGCTCCAGGTGCTTATAGACGTCGATGATTGAGGACTCGCTCACGTCCAGCTGGTGCTGTGTGACTTTTGGCATCAGTCATCACCGCCATCTCCTGCAGCGTTGTCACCGTTCCCGCCAAATAGGCTGGCCATCGGGTCTGTAGCGTTGTCGGCAGTCTCGCTGGCAATCTCGGCCGCAATGCTGCGCGCCTGGTCTTCGGTAACGCCTTGGACGTGCATGATAGCCTGCCAGTCAGCGCACAGGCCAGCAGCCTGCAGCTTGATCCAATAATCAGCTGTTGCAGTCTTATCGGTGAAGATACCATCGTCAAAGTCCACAGCCACCTGGTCAATGGTCGGAATCGGACCGTTGTAGATGCTTCCGCCATTGATTACCGTCGCACGACCAAGCTCACAGATGGACACCACCAGCTCTTGAATGGCACGCTCGACCATCGTTAAGTGGCTGTTGCGTGTCTGGTAGGTCATGCTGTTCTCGCTGACCACTTCGGTCGCCGTCTTGACTGACTGGCCATCGAAGCTAAAGGTGCCGGCAGATAAGCCTACCTGCATCTCCAGCGTCTTCAAGAACTGGTTCATGCTCGTCACATAGTCGCTGGCACGAATAGGCGTGGTGAGGTCTGTGACGCTCATCTTGTCTGGATCACCTGGCACGGTGACAAAGACGTTCTGGTCTGGGTCAAACGTCTGCTTGGCCTGCTCAGCGCCACCCTTGACGAACTTCACATCGGTCATGCTTTCCGGAACTGCGATGCGCCGCTGCCCGTTTCTGACTTCCCAGTTAAACTGATCATAGGTGTCATTGAGCTGTTTGAGCGTGCTCAGGGCGTTGTCGCAGATGCCGATACCAAGCGGGCTGTTGAGACTCTTGTTGTTGAAGCCGGCGGGCTTAATGTACACGAACAGCGGCCGGGAAAATCCTGGCATGTTGGCCGTGTCGGTCAGGTCTGGGTATAGCATGCTTAGAGGCACGCGGTTACCCACCTGGTCCTTCATCTCACTGCGGTAGAGCTCATTGGTGACTGTGTAGCCCAGTGGTGACCATTCATGGAACTCAAGCAGCGTGTAGTACGCTGTCTTCCCGCTCTCGGTGCGAATGGTAGGCGTAGCGATAGCAGCCTCAGTGATGTCGTTGGTGTTGGATCGCAGCGGGAAAAAGTTTGGCGCTTGGATCCATGCCAGCTTGATTTGCCCAGTCTGGTTATCAACGTATGGTCGAATAGCCAACCCGCCCATGGCCAGGCAGGACTCCAAGTAGCGCTCAAAGTTCTTGCCGAAGTCGTTAGTGTTGAGCACCTGCTGTACAAACTTGTTTGCCTCATCATCATGGGGCGTAGCGGCGTCCGTATCAGCTTCTGATGGTTCGCGGGTATCAACGGACACCTTGCTCTTCTCGTTGTACAGGAGGCTTGCTAGACGCCTGCTGACGACCTGCATCATGTTGAGGCTGACATATGGCCGCTCTTTTTGGTCGCCGTATGTGTTGGAATATTTGACCGCCGGGAACATGCCTTTGAAGTACAGCTTGTCGCGGTCGATGCGAGCATACTCGCGTGCATCAACGTTGATTTTCGGGTGGTCAGTAATCTTGCTCAAATTCTCGACAAGGCCCATGGCTGCACCTCCTTTCCTGAACCAATTTTTGACTGTGTCGATGAAGCTCACAGGCGTCACCTCCTAGCGTTTGAGACCAAGCCGGCGGCGGTTGTCCAAGCACATGTACTTGAAGTTGTCGCAGGTGTGGTCGTTTTCCTTGATGACTTTCGGGTCATCGCTTTGGAACGTCTTTTCGTCCCACTGGTACTTTTGATGCTGTTCCAGAAATATCTGATTGCCTTCTGTCTCCAAAACAAAGACCCGCCCTTGTGCGAGCAGGTCTTGTACCACGTCTATCATGTCGGCTTCTTTTTGTTTGGCCACCGGGTGCCAGTTGTCGTGATAGTCGTATGCGTACTGGTTGCGGATAGCACCTTCTGCCGAGTCGATGGTCTTGGTTACGACCGGAGCTTCTGGGTATCTTCCGCTCAACTCAATGATGAAGGCGTGCATGTCCTTGACCAGCTCACTTGGCGGCTTCTTGTTGACCTGATGCGCAGGTGAGTAGTAGTAGGTGTCAAGTACATACACATTACCTTTGGCACTGAACCCGTAAGCCGTGAGCGCCGTAGCTGACTGCATGTGCCCGGTATCGACCGAAAAAGCCAGTGCCATGATTGTGTCGTCATCAGGCACGGTTTGAACCCGGTGAAACAGCTTCATGTTGTATATGTTGGTACCCAGCCCGATTTCCTCACCCAGATACAACCAGCGGTAGTAGTCGGGGTCATTGGCCTTGTACTTTGCAATCAAGTCGAGTTGCTGTTTGGTGGTAAACCCCAGCTCATCATCGAGATATGTACTTTCATCGATGAAGTAATCAGGATCACCGCGCAGGCCGTCCACCCATTCATTGATCCAGTCGTAAGGGTTCTTTGGTGGGTTGTAGGTGTAGAACACGGGCACCCGTTCAACCCACGGCGACTGTTGCCGAATGAATGTCGGGTTTGACTGGTCAAAAACCTCGGCACTCTTGAAGTTGGCAGCTTCTTCATACCACAACGCGATCACATCGCCAACCGTGTTGGACTTGAGTTTCTCGGGCTTATCGGCGCCGTAGAAATAGAAAGCCGAGCCGGTGCGCTTATGGGTTATCTTCATCGGTGAAACTGAGAAGACAAACTCGCTAGTCATGTCAAGCTTATCCAGTGCCCAGGTGATTTGGCTGTACACCGAATCACGCAGGTTGTTGGCATTCTCGCGGACGATGATGATGTTGGCCTTGTGGCCCTGCTGCGTCTCGCGCTTCATCATCGTAGTTAGCTTGATGCTGACGGTTGACGACTTAAAGCTGCCGCGGCCACCGTTCAGGATGAAATATGTTGCCTTACTGCGCCAAAAGTCATAGAAGTGTGGCTGAATTAGCCGGGTGAGCTTAATCTTTGGCCGCTGCTTAGTCGTCGGGGATATCATCAATGATCACCGTCCCCTCTTGACCGTTGGCACTGGTCAGGATATCAGCTTTAGCCTGAGCAATATCAGCCTCGGCTTGCAGCTTCTTGAGCTGTGCTTGAAGCACCGCATCGTCGGCGGGATAACGCTTAAGCAGCTCTTTACCTGCCGTGATTTTGGTCTTGATATCGGCCTCTCGCTCAACGGTATCAGCACCACCCATACCACCGACGACAATGGTCTCTTTGGCCTCGCCACGAATCACCGATGTCAGGAACTGCAACACTTCATCGGCCTTGGCTATCTTGCTCGACTCAAGTTTTTTCATCTGCTCGTCGATGGCGGTTTTGATACCAACATTTACCAACATTTTGGATGACTGGGCCATTGCATAATTCTTGCTGTAACCTGCACCAAGGGCCGCCTTGGTGGCATTTCCGGTCTTCACGTATTCATCGACGAACTTCCGCTGTTTTGGTGTCAACTTTCGCATTACATACCACCACACCTCCCTGAGGGTATTAAAAAAGACGCCGAAGCGTCATTGCTGTATCTATGACTTAGTTATCTCTCTGTTGCGGTCTTGAGCGCCGCTCATGAACCAGTCATATCCCAAATCCTTTATTTCGGTATAACGAAGTTGCCCAGAACGATCTTGAGCAATCGCTATATATTGAAGCTCAGATTTGTTTAAAGAATCGTCAAAATTCACCACACGGTTAACACTCTCGGCAAAGTTAGATCCGTCCACAAATCCAAAGTATGTTTGCCCTGGAATCAACGTTGCGTCTTCATCGCTTCGGTACAGGTTCGGCTCAGATCCAACAACTGGAATTGAATCTGGTAATATGTGCCTTCGTCTGTTGCTAGTCTTAACGCAGATTGCAAGCGAAGAGATCTGCACTTTTTGGTATCTAGAAGTATTTTTGACATTAATCCAAAAGCCGCGACCCTTGCCAGTACTTCTATTTATACCCGCGCCCGGTATAAAAGTAACTTTAAACTTTATTGTTTGGTGTCGCCTGTCAGATAAAAGCGTGTAAACCAACGCAAGCCCAGTTATCACTCCAGACACCAGCTCGGTCCATGATCCAAGTTGCAAAGCATTCACCTCCATGGGCAATGATACGCGGTATGGAGATTATTGCCAGATACAGTATGGCTACTGTGGCATTTGTGGATAACTAAAAGACCCGTCTCGTCGACAGGCCAGTATGATGTTCGATCAGAAGAAGAAACGAGGTGGTTTCACCTCTTTCCTTTTGTCCGGCTCAGGGCCGGTATGACCGCCTAGCTTTTGAAGGCTAGACGGCTACTTTGGAGGTTGGTAAAAGTGAAAGAACATCCTAAAGGAGCTTACCGGGTAGGGGTCCGGTAAAACAGCCGGTGGGACTCGAACCCACACCTTTATGCTCCGCCTGTTGAGCTTCAGCTGCCTTCATACATTTACTGCACACTATCATGATACTTACGGAACCATCGCCCCAGCGTCGCCCTTGCATCGTTGTTGCGTCGCTCTTGCAACGTTTTTTAGCCATTGTTTACTGTTCTATATGCCAACAGTTCACTTGGCTCTGGTGGCCACACCTCAGCAAAAGCCACCAGTGCTTCCTCTTTGGCATGATAGTAGGCCGTGTTGCTCATGCTGAGTCTGATCATGATGTTCTCTGCCGTCACCGGTCGGTCAATGTATAGGCAGCGCAGAATCACTCTCGATTCCTCGCTCTCGATGCATTCGAGGGCCCGACGTACTCGATGGACAAATTCCTGATCAGATAGCTCAGCAACGAGCTTAGTTTCCGTTCTGTTTTCTACTGAATCGTTGCGGGGCATTCCGTCCATGAGTGGCGACTTCATCCCCATTACTTCTGCTCGTTTTGATTTTGCTTCGCGGTGCCTGAAGTCACTCAGCAACCGTTCTGCATTCTTGGCGGTTTCTTCGTGATCCAGCCGTCGAAAGTATGTCTGTACCAGACGCCCCATCGTTCCGCACTCCCTTTGTGGTATAATTGAATTGACGAGATCCAATCAGCGTGCCAGTGGTGCGCTATTTTTTTATTTCGTTTCGTGGCAGTACGGGCACGTCCTCTGTGTCTCCGAGTCACCGTCTGAGGCCGCGGCGTAACGTTTCTGCATGTCTTCGCGGTACTTGTCTCCATAGGCGGTATATCCGGCCACCAGCGTCATGCCCACGGCTTTTTCGACTGCGGCGTTGAATACCTGTTGTTTCGTTTCAGTGGTCATTCCGCCACCTCCCACTCGCCGAGTAGCCAAGCACGTGCAAAGTCATCGCCGTGCGTTAAATACCAGTCGAGTGTGTCTTGGTCAGTGTTGTCGATTTTCCATTCATCGCTTCCACGATGCGGTCGCGGTCGGCGGGAGTGATTTTCTGATAGCCGGTGTCCAGCAAATAAACGAGCTGTCCATTTTTCTTGCCGACACTTCCGGCGGTGTCAGTCATCGTCTTGATGACGTACATTGTGTTGATGTAGTCCCCGCTGTCTAGCTTCACTAGTGTCATGCTTCCACCTCTTCCCATTCCCCGTTCAGTGACCCGTCTGTGATATAGGCTCGGTATTGCCGCATTGGCACGATGCCGCTCGCGTCGTACGACTCACCGAAGGGCTCTTCACCCATCGCGTCGTCGGCAAGGTTGCCGATAAGCTCGCGGCCGGTCATGACTTGGTAGCCGTTGCCACAGTCGTCTATATGGTCCTTGTCACGCTTCGTTGCCTCCGTATCTTTCCTCCCGTGTTCCCGCCCAATATTGTAGCCGTACCGCCAGATGGCTTTTCAGTCCTTCGTGTCGGCGACTAAATAGCCTATTGCAAAGCCAAGGGGCGAGAACATCAGCAATAGGACGCGGATTATCATTTCAGTCATCGCGCACCTCTTCCTCCAATTTCACGATTTCACCGGTTTCCTCAACGCGCCAGATACCTAGCAGCCATGCACGGGCGAAAGCATTGCTTGAGCTGATAATCCAGCTTTCCACATCATCCGTTAGTTTTTTAAACCCTTGACTGTGAATGAATTTGAAGCTGTACATCATGTAGAGCTGAATATCGTATGACTTACCCCACTGGATGTATTCGCCCACCGCTTTCGGAATCACCGGCAGATCATCTGGCAAGGCGGCGTCATATCTGTTCATCATTTCGCTATAATCAACCCACCCGCTTTTCGTCGCGTGGTTCATCGCTACTTCGAACACGTCCTGCTTCGTCTCATTGCTCATCGTCAGTCACCTCCACAATCGTCATTGAAGGAACAGTCCACCAGTCTCGGCTTCATTTCCCGCTGCTGATTCCTGAATGACTTCGTTGTATCTTGCTGGTATCTCTGTTGATTCAATGTGATTTTGTTCAGGCTCTAGCCATTGTCGAATATCAAATTCTTGTTCAACGTCTTTGCTATGCGGCATCACATTCACTGTGCTGAAATGCAAATAGTCGTCTTCATCGTTTTGAATGAAATATACTTGTCTAGCATCACGTGTCAGACTGTCACCATTAACAATTGTTGCGTTCATACCGCGAATGGCACAATTGAATATCAGAAACGGCAACGTGCTATCGCCAAGCTCTTCCATATGGTAAAAATACATGCTTGGCCGATAGTCCCACGGCGTGTGCTTCAAACGGTCTTGTTGCCATCGTTGAATCATCATTGAGCCAGTCCCAGCAGCAACCTCGTAATACTCGCTACTGTCATGCGATCCTGCCAGCATGTTCGCGAGCTTGCTAATGCTTTCAGGGGTGAAATCTTGTTTCTTGTCTTTTCGGTCAGCTTGAACACTCATGAAATACTGCGAGAACCAATCATGTGATACGTCTGTGCTGAAATCTAGGAATTCCTTAAAAATCTCGTTACGCTTTTGCTGATCCATTACAATCTTCATCAATGCTGCTGGGGCCTGCTGTGCCTCACGAACACCAATCAGCTTGTGAACAATATCAGCCGTAAATTTATTTGACATAGCCTTTTACCTCTTCCAGTTCACAGTCTTGTAAGCCATAATGTTTGATCTCTGATTCGGTGAACTTGCCGCGAAGTTTTTTACCCGCTGGGCAAATCGTCAGCAAATATTCTTTTCCCGCCTTGTAATACCAAACATCTTTGGTATGTGGCACCTTGACGTTCCACCGCTTCGGCTTCTCGACCGTCCAGCCGATGGCAAGCGCCTTATACGCGTCTTCCACTGCCATACCTAAGTCATCTAGCTTGCTCAACCACTTCCATGGACTATATCCTGTAGATTTAGTGCGAATTTCACGGTCAAGCTTCTTGAGAATCTCCGCTTCCTCTTCGCTCACCACGACCTTCGCCGGGGCCTCTAATAGCTCGACCACGTGGGCTCTGAGGCCCATGCTTTGAGCCTCCGCATAGCTCTTATCCTTGAATAATGTGGGGTTATTGGAGTACCAAATTCCAGTTTGCGTACCGTCTAATGACATCCATTCGCCTTCATCGTTCTTCACTGCATACATCTTCGCTTTATCTGTCATACTTGTTTCCTCCCGACTAGAACGGCAGATCATCATCGCTGATGTCTAGCTGCTTACCATTGCTTGCGAACGGGTCATTCGACGTCTGTGGGGACGTCTGCGCTGGTTTAGGCTGTTGCATATAACTACTACCGCCAGTCTGTTGTGGCGCCGTCTGCGGCTGATTTGTGGTGTCTGGTGCCGCCTGTGCGTTCTTGCTCTCCAACAGTGCGAAGTTCTCAACCACTACTTCTGTCACATACACCCGCTGGCCTTGGTTGTTGTCGTAGGTTCGTGTCTGGATATGACCTTCGACGCCGACCAGCGAGCCTTTGTGGGTGAAGTTGGCGAGGTTCTCCGCGCTCTTGCGCCAGATGACACAGTTGATGAAGTCTGCTGTTGGCTCGCCGTCCCGCTTGTACTGCCGGTCAACTGCCAGCGTGAACGTGCCGACTGCCGTGCCGCTTTGCGTATATCGCAGGTCAATGTCCCGGGTCAAACGCCCGGTCAAGCTCACGTTATTGATCATGCTTAGTCCTCCTAAAATGGCAGTGCCATGTATGCCCCGACCGTGTTCTGTTCCTCTGCGGATAACAGCGTGAATGCCGTCATCACATCTGATGGCACCCGTGCGTCACCGACCCACAGCCGCCCGTAAATCTCGAAGATTGAGCGGTCAGGGAAAGTGTCGCGTTCTTTGGTCAAGTAGTGCACTACTTTTCTTTGCTTCTCGTTTAGTACGTCACTCATCAAGCTCGTATACCTCCACACGCGGGTTAGCTTTGTCGATGAAGAACCTGTCCCGCAGCTCCACAATGTTGTCCCAGTTGTCGTTGGTCAGAAACCCGGCCGCCATCATTCCATCAAACACAAACTTGTGCTGAAACGCGATATTGTCAGGGTCTGTTCTGCGGTCATACCAGAACCAGTCGAACCGTAGCGGTTTGCCCCAGTCGAACCGGACTCCCTTTCGCATCGCCAGCAAGGTGTATTCCGTTGCGATTGTCGTAGTCCGCTTCTTTTCAGCGGCACCTCCAAAACGATTTCCACGCTCGATTTCGATGTATTGATTCAGCGTGAGGAGCGGCATCGGAATCATGACCATCTTCTCCGCCATCAGTCTGCCCAGCCTTCAAACGCTGCCCAAGTGAGCGACAGCGCCGAGAAGCACAGCGCGCCCATCGCGACGAACATTGACCCATAGAAAAAGCTGTATAGGCCAATGATCACGAACACCCATCCGATCACCAACAGCGCCCAAAAAGTCCAAGGTTTCTTAGCCAACAGCGACACCTTCTACCCGTGGCGCAGGAATGAAGCTGCCGTCTTTCAGCCGTACCCACTTGCCGGTGTCGATCATGCCGTTTTCGTTGACGATGTGACCGCGCTGACCGGGCCGCATGAGCCCTCTGTCTTCGGCCCCGTGCAGCGTCTCAACGTACTCTGTGATTCCGTTCGGGTGCGTCCACCTCACGGAAAGCCGCGGCTGCGGTGTGAGGTCAAACTGCTGAGCTATCGTATGCAGCGTGTATAGATTGATTTTGGCAAGTTTCGCGGCATCGGCCTGTAGATAGCCCAGGTCGAGAAAGTGCCGCACACGGTTGGCTCGTTGTTGCTGAAGCTCTTTCGACGCCTGATACCGTACGTGGCCTTTTCTGCCGTTGAACGAGCTCTCATGCGCGACTCCCTTGGTGTAGGCGCTTGCCTGTGCAATGTTTTTAAAGCTCACGTTGATGCGGTTGTTGACGATGGTCTTCTGCCGGGCTGATAGCCCTTTGCAATCAGTCACGTCAATCACTGCCGAGTGCTCGTATACCCGGAAGACGCGGCCCGTGAGGTGACGCCAAGGACGCCGACCTGTTAGATCATTCGGGCCATACTCCTTCACGGTCACCGCCTGCCCCGGCTCCAATGTTTTGCTCGTCATACTAGTTCCCCCAGTTCTTTTCCACGCTTAGCACGCTCGTACGTGAGATCTCCGTAGTCGGTCACGTACAGCGTCTTGATAGCGTGCTTGTCCCACTCGATCAGGCCATCGCGCTGCATACGCACAAGCGCCTCATGCAGCGACGAATGCGCCATGCCGAGTTGCCGACTCATTTGTAGCACCGTCGGCACGTCTCCCGTAGCGTCGAGCGACAACTCGATCACACTCAAAATTCTCATCGCCCGCTCGTCACGTTGTTTTGGAGTCAGCATTGTCTCTCCTCATTTCTTTCAGTTTCGCCAGCTTGGCCGCGATTTCCGCAGCCTTTGCCTGGTCTTCCAGTTTCTCACTCGGCTGGTACGGATTGTCTAGCCAGTCCGGCTTAGCCTCGACGCGTGTCGGCTTGCCGTAGCTCTTTGGCTGCGCCTGTTCTCTGGCCTCGGCGTTGGCTTTAGCTGCCATCTGGTCGTATTTCTCCCGCAGTTTCTTCGGTGACAGGATCACCCCAGACCAAAACACGTCTGCCTGCGACCACTTAATCATGCGGTTGATCTTGTCCCATGAGCGGTTATCCCGCTCGTGCATCAAGCGCAGATCATCAGCCCAACGCTGCAGGTTCGGCTCTTTGGTCTCCGGGTTGTTTGCAGTGATTTTGGCCCAAAGGCGTTGCGCAGCTTGGAGTTCCTCGCTGTCTGGTGCAAACGTCCGCTGAGCGGACTTGGCACGAGAGGGTTTAGTTTTATTTAATTTACTTTTATTTACTTTACTTTTATTGCCATCATCTTCTGGTGGCTTTGCTATAGCTTTGCTATTCTCACTTGATGGCTTTGCTATAGATTTGCCATTCCATCGTTTAGCTGCCCCTTTTTTTCCAGCGGCCGCACGCTTATTTGAAACTTCGTCTTTGATTAACATTCGTTTGTTGAATGATTCGGAGTAGAAACACTCGCCATTATCGGCGAAGGCAAATAACCCAAAGTTCTCAACGATGTCCTTGATTAAGGATGCGTCCACACGAAGATCAAAGGCTATCATGTTGTAATCTTTGACACTCATATATTCGCTGTCGTCTCTTAGACGTTCCAAAAGCATAAAGTACACGCCATAACCTTCGGCTCCGTATTTCATACGAACCTTCAAGATTTTGGCATCATTGCGTGCGTTGCTGTCATGAGGGAAATAACTATTCATGTTTTTCCCTCCAGTCAAGAAACGCTTTTTCTGACTTGTCCTTCTTTTGACGGTTACAACGCCGGCACGCGGTTGCAAGATTAGACATTTCATTTGTTCCACCGCGAGAGATTGGAATAATATGATCTACCTCAAGTTTTCCACCTACCCGGCCACAATAAACGCACGTATAAGCATCGCGTTTAAAAACCTTTTTCCGGATTTGTTGCCACAGCTTCACATTGACGTTGTATAGGCGTTTAGCTACAAACTGCTCATAAAACTCTTGCCATTCAGCATTCAAATCGTTTTCATATACAACTCTCTGTTTTGCGGCAAAACTGATAAATCGTTCTCTGCATGGGGAAGACAGCCTTGCAACCCTTGCGTTTTTCTCCAAGTCTCGCCTTACTCCTAATTCGAGAACTGACTCATACCATTTTCTTTTCAATGCCAAGCAACCGCCCCCTGTCCCCCACTTGCTCGTATTCTCATCAGGATCATCTCCTAGAAGGGCAGATCATCATCAGAGATGTCGATGGTTTTGTTACGATCGGGAAATGGATCGTCGTCAGGGGTAGGAGCGGCGGGATTGATACTTGCGTGAGTCGTCGTGCCGGGACGCCGTACACCATTTGGCTTGCTACCCTCTGTGCTGAGCTTGTGGTAGCCTTTGACTTCCAAGTAGACATTGCCTTTCTCATTCGGCTCGCCCCAGTCAACGTCGACAGATAACTTCTTGCCGAGGATTGCTTGAGCAAACTGCTGAATTGATTCGATCACGACACCGTCCTGGGCACCAATGGCAACGGCGATGGTGTTGAAGCGTTTCTCAGAGACCTCCCGGTTGTTCTCATCCCAAGTGATGTTCTGGTAGCGGACCTCGCCACCCTTGTACTTGCCATCGAGCACCTGGAAGTCGGCTGAAATATATGCGTTGCCCGCTTTTGACTGGTGGACAGTGGCAGCCGAGACGAACACGTTATATGTGCCTGCCTCTGATACCCCTGCGCCGAATACGTTGTTGCTATTAACCGTGAATAAACTCATTTCAATTACCTTCCTTTTCTGATTGTTCTGGCTGTTCTGATGCAAGTAACTCGTCTGCTTTGATCAAGGTGCGATCGTCTAACCGATTCTTGGCGTGGTTGCCCTGCTCAGGATCGAGGTCAATCATCCGCTGACCGTCCTTCTTGTAGATCCGGCCCACAACGTCAAATGAAGCAGTGAAAGCGTTGAAGGTCTTCTCATTCATGTCAGCACCAAATCGGCCAGCATTGCCTAAGTCGCCCGGCCCGGAGTCCGTCTGGTGTGCCGTCGCATAGATTGTGACGCCTGATTGCCGCAGCATCGTGCCAAGCTCTCGGAACCAAAGCTGGAGCTTTTGATAATTCTGGCGGCCGTCCTTAGAAGCCCCGTCGATGTTCTCCAAAACTAAGTTCTGGAGTGCCGTGACGTTGTCCAGAGCAATGGCTGAATAGATGCCCTTATCAATCGAGCGCCGTAGTAGCGTGCCGACAACCTGCTGAATTTTCGGCGCGTCAGCCTGCTCAAACATGATCGTGTCGGTGTCGTCCTCAGGCGAAATAACGTTGGTCGATAGGTCGAAACTAAAGAGCAGCTTGTGGCCTGGAAACCGCTTGAAAAGCGACGTCTTACCCGTGCCGCCGTCTCCGTATATGAAGTACATGTGTGGCATCAATGGTAGCTTCCCGCTTGCATAAAACTTCATGCTTTCACCGCCTCGCTATTAGGCTTGATGCTGATACTCTCGTGCTCTGGCTCAACCATGACACCTTCAACTGGCTGACCATCAGCATCAACGACCTTGTCACCAGCAACCTTCAGCGCCTTCTTAAACGGCGTGAGCTGAAGCTTTTCTGTGACCTTGATAACTCCTGCCTGTTCCTTTTCGTCCCAGTTGTCTTTAACAAACTTGAGCGCTGCATCGGCATCCCCGACCGCGACTTTTGGCTTGTAGTGGGTGAAGCTCACAACGCCACCAGGGACCGTTAACTTATACTTAGGATCAGCGACACGCTTGTTTGTGGCATAAGCAGTCAATTCATGAGTCAGAAAGTCTCGAAAGCTTTGACGACTCTCCAACATGTGATCACGCCAGTCAGTCCACTCAGTAATGTGCTTTGACGCCTCTTCTTGGTCTTCCTTGTCTTCACGGTCCAGCTCAGCAAGCTTACGCAACGCCCAGTCAGCAGAGCCAACATCCGTCACGACTTTGGTATCGGCTGCGCCAAATTGACGAATTTCATCCATTGCATTCTCAAGCTGGTCATCTAGGACAGCTCCTGGGCGTTTAATATCTGATGTATCCATCATTACTTTGCCGCCTTTCGGAATTGTTTCTCTCGTGCTACACTTAAGCTGTAAATATTTTTCACGAAGTTCTTAGCCCCTGCGGTGGCCTCCGCTGGGGCTTTTTTGTCGTCTTCGTATGGTCCGTCCTCGCCGAAGTAGTCAAAGTACTCTGCGACCCGTGGGTGCTTCGTCATGAACTTGTCTGCTGCGCCTTGGCTGATGTATGCCAGCGCACCGACACCGCCAAGTACTCCTATGGTTCCGATTGCCAATCCGATCATGCTTCTTGCATCTCCTTCTTGCTGTTCAGATAGTCTTGAATCAGCTTGTTGTAGTCCGTGCCAGATTCAGCACCCTCATGAATGAACCGCCTAATCTCGTCCTTCGGAATCTTCTTCGCACCTAGCTTGAGCTGTTTGATCTCGCCCATCTCGACCAATACGCGAAGCTTGTTCACATCAACGCCGAGTGCTTTTGCTGCGTCAACTTCGCTGTACGTCAGCCGGTCAACTTTCCGCTTGAAGGCGATACGTTTTGTGTTTGTGTTCATTTCATTCACCTACGATTCCTAATCTCTGCCATTCCTTTACCCGCGTGCTCATCATTGCCTGCATTGACCAGTCGAACTCCTCACAGATGAAGGCCACGGCGTTGCTCCCGTACAGCAGAGCATCAAGTAGCTGGTTGACCGCGTTCAGCGGGTCGCTGGTATCCTTCACTTTGCCGGCCGGTGTGGTCAGCTCATCGAATGAGTTCTGCACCGCCTCGATAGCTTGTTGCATCTCTGGCACCAGCCTGATTGCCATTGCCAGTGGTTCCTTCACAATCCCATCGCCATTGATAACCGGCGCTGTGACGTGCACGAACTGATGCGCCATGTCGAGCGCCAGGAACGCGTCCTGCGCCTGCTCAACAATCTTGGCCGCGTCTTCAAGTTGAATGTCTTGCTTGCCATTCATCATGCGTGACATTGACGGTTGAGAAACCCCAATCATCCTTGCCGTGTTGACTCCGGTCATGCCTACCCGCTGCATCTCGTGGCGCAAGGTGCGCGGGCTTCTGATTGACCGCCGTATTGTGTAGCGGCCTTGTAGTGGCATTGTCTTCATGAATAACACCCCTCTCACAAATACCTTCATACGTCTGTATGCTTAGGCCATAGCGATTTGCTCTTTGAGTTCAATCGCCACGTCCTTGCACCAACTCGCGATCTCCGTGTCGGTCATTGCTAAGCACTCCATGTTGATGGCTTGTGCGCTACCTTGGTGAGTCTCGATGAGGTAGTCCATGCACTTGCGCCGGCCTTGCTCCAAAAAGCTGGCCACGATTCGTTCGTCTGCCATGCTGTCACCCCCTTTCGTTCTTTGAAATTTGAATATTTTGTCTCTCCTTCAAGTGAGATAATCGCTTTAAAGGAGGTGATTAAAATGTACTTTTCGATCCGTAAGGCATCTGATGGCCAATACTACTTCGTGATAAAATCCGCGAACAATGAAGTAGTGGCTACCAGTGAGCCATACCACCGCAAGGAATCGGCTGTGAAAACAATTGATTCCATTCGGAACGGTATTCACCCGGACTCAGTCGTTGTTGATGTTACCGATGATCCTTGATAGTTTATTGGATAGCGCAATCAGCTGGGCTGCCTCTTCCAAAAGCGTATCGGCTGTTTGTGCTATTTGTTTGCGCTCTTCTTCGTTCATCGTGATGCCTCCTCTCGCTTGGCGGAGCCGTGTTTTGATGTGATCCGTTTTGTATCAATCAATTTCTCATAAATATCCGGAAAAATCTTATCGGCAGGCAATCCGAAGAGTGCAACGTAGCGTTCCGTCAAATCTTTGCTTGGATTACGAGTGCCTTTTTCGATTTTTCTAACGTGAACAGCGGATATACTGAGCTGTTCTCCAAGCTGAGCTTGTGTAAAACCAGCGTTTTCCCGAAGACTGATTGCTTCATCTCGAACCATTTGATCACCTCGTTTCTGATACATTTAGTATCAACATGGATAATATACCACGATACATTTTGTATCGTCAACCCATTTTTGAAACTTTTTGTACCTTAGATACTTTTTGTATCGCATGGATGCTAAAATCACTTTAGGGAGGCGTTGCTATGCTAGGCGATAGATTAAAAAAACTAAGAGGTGACGGCCGTACACAAGAGGACGTTGCCAAAGCAGTTGGCGTCTCACGAGCGGCCTATTCTCACTTTGAAAATAATAGGAATGAGCCTGACAACGACACGCTCAAAAAACTTGCACAGTATTATGATGTTTCTATAGATTACCTGCTTGGTAGAACCGATAAGCGTCACTATTATTCCCTCACTGAGAAGGACCAGAAGTCCATCGACGAAGAGCTAGAGCGTATCATCAACGGGCTAGACGACAAGTCGGGGGTCAACTTCTTCAAGAACGATGCCGAGATTTCAGATCACGATCGCGAGTTGCTGGTTGCCTCACTGCGCAGCTCTCTTGCCTTGGCTCACGAGATGGCCAAGAAGAGCTTCACGCCAAAGAAGTATCGCGGCTCCGAGTCAGGGGACTAAGAAGGTGGCCAAATGCGATACGAAGCAGAGTCGGCCATCGTCAAAGCACGTAGCATCGTCAACCGATACAATAATCGGGACCCTTGGACTGTTGCCGAGTATTTGCCCGGCGTCCAGGTTGTTAAGCGAGACCTTGGGACAAACATCATGGGCTACACTCTCGTGGCCGCAAGAAGAGCCATCATTAGCCTGAACACGGCGCAGAGCTATTCAAGCGCCTCTGGCGTCTTGGCACACGAATTAGGGCACTCACAGCTAACACGGTCCGCGGACACTAATTACTTCTATCGGAATGCATCCGTGGCACGAACCGGCTCAGCCGAATACATTGCCAACTGCTTCATGTTTCAGTTTATGTTTGGCGACCGCGGTGGCATTAACCCATTGAACTACGATCAGATTCTCGATGAGTACGAGCTTCCGCAGTGGATGGTACGGTACTTCGATTTAATCAACTAGGAGGGAAATACTATGGTAGAAACACGTGTGTCGCGCAGCAAACAGAGAAAGCCACTTTGGAAAAGTTGGAAGCTTTGGCTTCTTATAGTGATGGTTGCCATCCTAGCTAAGGGAGCAATCAGCTGTACTAATTACTTATTCTCTGAACCCCCTGCTCCGTCTACAAAAATATATAAATTGAACAGTGACAAATCGGTAAAAGCGATGTTGAAACATTATGAACCTGATTTGAAAGTCACTGAAGTAGGCGGTGTTTACGATGACCCCAAATCGAAAACCGTTCTCGTAACGGTTAAAGAAGACAGTGCCTGGGACGATAAGTCGGCGGTTAAATCGATGCATACTGATATCGCTTTAGTTTGGAAGTCATTTAAAAAATCAAAAGGAACTGATTTTTCGAATATATCCGTTATGGTCAAATATCCCACCGAGGATGCCGGGGGTAATACTCACAACACAAAGGAAATGACTGCTGACATTCAAGGAAATAGGTTAAAAGATTTAAACGCAAAGAACTTTGATGATGACAACGTACCAGCATTTGCTACAAAATACTGGCAACGCAACGACTTGCCAAATGTTAACTAATGCTAGCACGGCGTCCAAATACTGACGACGGTATGGAAGAAAATTTGATATGAGACCAGATCATCTTGGGTTGAACAAAATAAGCGCCGCCAGTGCCTATATGGACACGGCAGCGCTATATCAAAAAGGCCTTGCTAATGTGACGGCACAAATCACCCCGGCGTATAGTGCTAACAAGGAGCTAATGGCCAAAGCAGTACGCTTGCAGGCTGCCAATTGGCGCAGTCAAGCCACAATAAACCAGGCGGCAATCAGTCAAGAAGCAATCGTACAGGCTGCCAGTCGAAACATGCAAACGGCACTCAGTCAGGCTGTCAGGATAGATATGCGGCTTGCTCCAATTATTCAGGACAACATAAAGGCGGTCACTAAGGCAGTTGCCCAATCGGTGATCGATTACCAAAAACTCGCCATGCCGCCCTTAGTCCTGAAAAGCGTCCCTAATCTCACCGAATATGTGTTCTCTGATTCTCTTCACGCAGAGCAGCAGTACCGCGATGGGAAAAGCAACCCGGAAGAGCGCGCTACCGTCAAGAATTGGCATCTTAATGCCAGTAGCAAGCAAACAAATTCCAATGATTATGTTTCCCAAGGATACAGCTCCACTAATCACAACCGTGAGAATGGGCAGGGAAACGAGAACTTTAGAGTTCAAATTATTCACCAACTTTCGACAGGGAAATTTTGGACAATATTTGGGACTATTCTTAGCGCACTGAGCTATTACCAACTCGATCAAGGATATAAGGAAGCAGCTGTTGGCACCTTGCTGGCAATTGCCAGTGCCTATTATTTCACGCGAAACGATTAAGCTCCTCTGTTCACCGATATTATAGCACCATCTGGCAGGACACCATCACCGCCACTATGCGGGTGCAGTTTAGCGGTAAAACGACAGCCTTCCAAGCTGTAGTCGCGGGTTCGACTCCCGTCACCCGCTTTGTCGAGTGTGTATCGACAATAATTTAACATTGGAGGTCATCAGTATGGCAGATCGAACATTCACTAAGGAAGAACTGGCAAAGTATAACGGCAAAGACGATCCCCACAAATATGTGGCAGTCGATGGTGTCGTATACGATCTAACGTCCGTTAAAGCTTGGGCGGGCGAAAACCATCACGGCAATGTTGCTGGTCAAGATCTCACTGACATCATCACTAACGTCTCTCCTCATGGCAAAAAGGTTCTCAGCAAGGTACCCGTTGTTGGCAAGTATATTGGGTAGCCGTTCTGTTTCCCCCTTCGGTCGTAGGTTTAATTTCTACATGTCCATGCCCCATCATATGGGGCTTTTATTTCACACGTCGACCGAACACAAGTTTGCGAATATTAAAGGAATTGAATATTCAGGAGGCACAAAAATGACAGAAGGACACGTTAGAAAGCGCGGCGAGAAATGGTATTACTCATTCGAGGCCGCAACAGTGGACGGGAAACGCAAGCGCATAGAGCGAGTCGGAGGCTACACCGAGAAGGACGCACAGCGCGCGCTCCGCAAGGCGCTAGATGAGTACGAGCGCGGCGGCCTCACCGTCAAGCTCAAAGATATGTCGGTAGCAGACTATATGGACTACTGGATCAAGAACTATGTAGAAAAGAACCTGAAATACAACACGCGCAAAAATTACCTGAACGTCGTCAACCGCTACGTCAAGCCTTACCTAGGAAAGTATAAGATGAAGACGATCTCACCTGCCGTGATTCAGCAGTTCGTGAACCACGTCGCCGAAACGAAGCTGCCACGCACTGGCAAGACGCCTGCAAAGCACACGGTCGAGATTATCCTTACGGTCGTGAAAGAAGCGTTGAAGCGAGCTGTCTACCCCTACCAGATCATCAAGGAGAACCCTGCTAGCTACGTGGATATGCCAAAGTATGCGCCGACACCAGCCACCACTCGCCAAGATTTGAAGATCATCACCTACGACCAGTACGAGCAACTACTGGCCTGCTGCCCGCCTGCTGACCCGTATCACATGCCACTTGTCATCGCGTTCAACACCGGCATGCGGCGCGGCGAGGTGCTCGGCCTCGAATGGGACATGGTGGATATTGAAGGAGCTACTATTCGCGTTGAGCGGAACATGATACAGAAAGGCGACGGCGTCTACGACCTGGACTCGCCCAAGAGTGCCGCCGGTTACCGCACCATCACCATCGGCCCTTCCCTGGTGGCTGAGCTGAAAGCCAAGCGCCAAGCTCAAATGCAGATGCGTATCCGCTATGGATCGCTGTACAACGAATCCAACTTCGTCTGCACGTGGGACAACGGCAACCCGGTGGTGCCGGGTTACATCAAATATCGCTCACGCAAGCTATCAGATGATCTTGGCTTTCCGTTTTCCTTCCACTCACTGCGCCACACTCACGCCACGATGCTGCTTGATGCGGGTGAGAAACTCAAGGTCGTACAGGAACGTCTCGGCCACGCCAAGATGTCGACGACTGCTGACACATATCTGCATGTCACCGAAGAAATGCGGAACGATACGGCCATCACTTTTGAAGACTACTTGAAACGCAAAAAAGGCTGAACCCTTTCCGTTGACAAGTGCCAAAACGGAACAGATTCAGCCGAACAATTTGAACCACATTTTGCCTACGGATTTTAAGCGGCGTAGGCAAACCGTTGGCAAGCACCCCAAAATAATCGAAATTTCACGAGATAAATCCTTATTTATCGCCGCTTCCGTCCTTGCTTATGTTCAGAATGCTCATGAACGCTTCCTGCGGCACTTCGACAGAGCCGACCGCCTTCATGCGCTTCTTGCCGGCCTTCTGCTTTTCCAGCAGCTTGCGCTTGCGGGTGATGTCACCGCCGTAGCACTTCGCCAAGACATTCTTCCGGTATGCTTTCACGGTGCTGCGGGCGATGATCTTAGTTCCGATCGCCGCCTGAATCGGCACCTCAAATTGCTGCCGGGGAATGGTCTCCTTGAGCTTGGCCACAATATTGCGACCGCGGTCGTAGGCAAAGTCCTTGTGCACGATGGTGGACAGCGCGTCGACCGGGTCGCCGTTCAGCAGGATATCCATTTTGACCAAATCGGACGCTCGGTAGCCGGTGACCTCGTAGTCCAAACTCGCGTAGCCCTTGGTCGAGGACTTCAGCTGGTCGAAAAAGTCGTAAATAATTTCCGACAGCGGCAGGTTGTAAATGACGTTGACGCGGTACTTGTCGAGGTAATCCATGGTGACGAACTCGCCGCGCTTGCGCTGGGCGATTTCCATGACCGGACCGACGTAATCGTTTGGCACCATGATGCTGGCCTTGACGTAAGGCTCACGGATCTCCTTGACTTCGCTGGAGTCCGGCAGCTCGGCCGGATTGTCGATGGTGATGGTGGTGCCATCGGTTTTGTCGACCTGATAATCCACACTCGGCGCCGTCATAATCAGATCAAGGTCAAAGTCGCGCTCCAGTCGCTCCTGCACCACGTCCATGTGCAGCAGCCCCAGGAACCCGACCCGGAAGCCGAAGCCCAGCGCCTGCGAAGTTTCGGGCTCAAATTCCAGCGCCGCATCGTTCAGCTGCAGCTTTTCCAAAGCCTCGCGCAGGTCGTTGAACTTCGCGTTATCGACCGGGAACAGGCCGGAATACACCATTGGCGTGATCTGGCGAAACCCATCCAGCGGCTTATCCGCCGGATTGTCCGCCAGCGTGACGGTGTCGCCGACGCGCGTGTCCTGAATGGTCTTAATGGCCGCCGTGATGTAACCCACGTCGCCGACCATCAGGTAATCTTTCTGCACGGCCTTAGGCGACATCACCCCAACCTCTGTGACCTCGTAGCGCTTCTGATTGCTCATCAACTCGATGGTGTCACCGACCTGCACGATGCCGTCTTCGATGCGTACCGCTAGCACGACCCCGCGGTAGGCATCGTAAACCGAGTCAAAAATCAGGGCCTTAAGCGGCGCGTCGAGGTCGCCGCTCGGCGCCGGAATGTCGGAAACAATGCGTTCAAGCACTTCCGGCACACCCAGACCGGTTTTGGCCGAAGTCAAAATCGCGTCCGAGGCATCCAGGCCGATCATTTCCTCGATTTCTTCCTTGACCACTTCCGGCTGGGCACTGGGCAGGTCGACTTTGTTGATGATCGGCACGATCTCCAGGTCATCGTCAAGCGCCAGGTAGACGTTTGCCAGCGTCTGGGCCTCAACGCCTTGAGCGGCGTCCACCAGCAGCAGCGCGCCTTCACAGGCCGCCAGGCTGCGGCTGACTTCGTAAGAAAAGTCCACGTGCCCCGGCGTATCGATCAGGTGAAAAATGTAAGTCTCGCCATCTTTGGCCGTGTAATGCAGCTCCACAGCATTGAGCTTGATGGTGATCCCGCGCTCGCGCTCCAGCGGCATATCGTCCAGAACCTGGGCCTGCATGTCGCGCTTGGCGATGGTATCAGTCAGCTCCAAAATGCGGTCCGCCAGGGTCGACTTACCGTGGTCGATGTGTGCCACGATAGAAAAATTACGAATGTGCTTCTGGCGTTCGCGCAACGCCTGTTTATCAATGTCAGCCATAAGTGCCCACTTTCTGTCAATTGCTCGTTAACCCATTATAGCAAGCGGCCTAGCTTGACTCAAACCACCCGCCGCGCCAAGGCAAAAAGAAACCGCCCATCACGAGCGGTTTCAGCCTTGTTACTTATTTTTGAAGGCGTCCTTGACCCGGTCAAACAGCGACCCTTCATGCGGGGTGACGTCCTCGCCGCTGGCAGCGGCAAAGGCCATCAAGGCGTCCTTTTGCTTCTGGTTCAAGCCCTTTGGCGTCTTGACCGTTACCGTGACCATCTGATCGCCAAAGCCGGCGTTTGGCCGGTTCGGGTTGGGCGCCCCTTTGCCGCGCAGCCGGAACTTGCTTTCGGTTTGCGTGCCGGCTGGAATCTTCAGCTCCACTGGCCCATGCACGGTGTCGACCTTGATCGTATCGCCAAGTGCGGCCTGCGCAAAGCTGATCGGCAGCTTGTAATAAATCGTCGTGCCGTCGCGCTGGAACTTGTCGCTTGGGGCGACTCGGAACACGATAAACAAGTCCCCATAAGGGCCGTTGTTGGTGCCGGCCTCGCCGGCGCCGCGCTCACGGATCTGCTGGCCGTCCTCAACCCCGCCAGGGATCTTGACGTCGATGGTGTGACGCTGCTTCTCGTGACCAGTACCGCCGCACGTTGGGCACTTCTCCTTGATTTCCTTGCCGGTGCCGTGGCAGACGTCGCAGACTTCGCGCGTCATCATGGCCCCGAGCGGCGTGTTGCGCTGAACCTGGATGTAGCCAGAGCCGTGACACTTCGAGCAGGTCACTGGACTCGTCCCAGGCTTCGCACCCGAGCCGTTGCAGGTGTGACACACGGCTTCGCGATCGTAAGAGATCTTGGTGTCCTTGCCGAACACCGCCTCTTCAAAGGTCAAGTCCATGCGGTACTGCAAATCGGCGCCTTGGCGCGGGGCATTGGCACTTTGGCCGCCGCCTTGCCCGCCGCCAAAGAACTGGCTGAAGATGTCGTCAAACCCGCCAAAGCCTTGGGCACTGCCGCCACCAAAATTGGAGAAGCCTTGACCACCAAAGCCCTGACCGCCAAACCCGCCCTGGGCCCCGTCGGCTGAGCCGTACTGGTCATACGCCGCACGCTTTTGCGGGTCGGACAGGACCTGGTACGCTTCGTTGATTTCCTTGAATTTTTGCTCAGCACCCGGCGCGTGGTTGATGTCGGGATGGTACTTTTTGGAAAGCTGTCGAAAGGCCTTCCTGATTTCGTCATCGCTGGCATCCCGGGCGACACCGAGTGTTTCGTAATAATCCTTGTCTGCCATTGTTGCCTCCTTGAATTGGGTGCTCGCGCCCAAAAAAGCTTATTCAGGATACCATATTTTGGGCAAGGCGCGCAAAACTGCCTCACCAAACAAAAAGCCAAAGCCAGTTGGCCTTGGCTTTTCACACGGACAGACGGTTACTTCTTGTCGTCGTTGACGTCCTTGTACTCGCCATCGAAGGTCTTGCCGTCGTCGCCCTTGTCAGCGGTGCCGGTTGCGCCGCTGCCCTGGGCATCAGAGCCGCCCTTAGCCTGCTGCTCTTTTTGCGCCTGCTCGTACAGCTTGACGGTCAGATCCTGCACGATCTTGTTCAAGTCGTCGCGCTTGGTCTTCATGTCTTCGATGTTGTTTTCTTGCTGGGCCTTCTTGAGGGCGTCTTCTGCGTCCTGCGCCTTCTTGATCTCATCGTCGGAGACTTTGCCCTTAAGATCCTTCAGGGTTTTGTCGGTCTGGAAGATCAGCTGGTCAACATCGTTCTTGAGGTCGACTTCTTCCTTGCGCTTCTTGTCGGCTTCCTCGTTTTCCTTGGCTTCCTTCATCATGCGATCGATTTCTTCGTCCGACAGGCCTGACGAACTCTTGATCGTGATGTTCTGAGATTTGCCAGTGCCAAGATCCTTCGCGGAAACCTGCACGATGCCGTTCTTGTCGATGTCGAATTTGACTTCGATCTGAGGAACGCCCCGTGGGGCCGCCGGAATGTCAGTCAGCTGGAAGCGGCCAAGCGTCTTGTTGTCCGCAGCCATCGGCCGCTCGCCTTGCAGGACATGAATGTCAACGGCCGGCTGGTTGTCAGCCGCAGTCGAGAAGACCTGGCTCTTGGAGGTTGGAATCGTGGTGTTGCGGTCGATCAGCTTGGTGAACACGCCGCCCATCGTTTCGATTCCCAGAGACAATGGGGTGACATCGAGCAGGACAACGTCTTTGACGTCACCGGAAATGACCCCACCCTGAATGGCAGCGCCAAGGGCAACGGCTTCGTCAGGGTTGATGCTGTGGTCTGGTTCCTTGCCGGTCCACTCTTTGACCGCGTCTTGAACGGCCGGAATCCGGGTCGACCCACCATTGAGGATGACCTTGTCGATGTCTGAGTTGGACAAGCCAGCATCCTTCATCGCGTTATCCACTGGGACCTTGGTCTTGGCAACCAGGTCGGCGGTCATTTGGTCAAACTGGGCACGCGTCAGTGTCCGCTCCAAGTGCAGCGGGCCATTGGCACCGGCAGAAATGAACGGCAGGGAGATTTGCGTCTGGGAAACGCCAGACAGATCCTTCTTCGCCTTTTCAGCGGCATCCTTCAGACGCTGCATCGCCATCTTGTCCTTGGACAAGTCGATGTTGTTATCCTTCTTGAACTCGCTGACCAGCCAGTCGATGATCTTGTTATCAAAATCATCACCGCCCAGGTGCGTATCCCCGTTCGTCGACAGCACTTCAAACACGCCGTCGCCGAGTTGCAGGATGGAGACATCAAACGTCCCACCGCCGAGGTCGTAAACCAGGACCTTTTCGTCCTTGTCGCCTTTGTCCAGGCCATAAGCCAGGGCGGACGCAGTTGGTTCGTTGACGATGCGAGAAACGTTCAGACCCGCGATCTTGCCGGCATCTTTAGTCGCCTGACGCTGCGAATCGTTGAAGTAAGCCGGTACCGTGATGACCGCGTCGGTCACTTCTTCGCCCAAGTAATCTTCAGAGAACTTCTTGATGTACTGCAGGATCATCGCAGAAATTTCCTGCGGGGTGTATTCCTTGTCACCGACCTTAACCTTGTAGCCGGCCTCGCCCATGTGACGCTTGATCGAAGTGATGGTGTCTGGGTTGGTGATGGCCTGCCGCTTGGCAACTTCGCCGACTTGAATCTCGCCGTCTTTAAACGCAACGACAGACGGTGTGGTGCGGTTGCCTTCCGGGTTGGTGATGATCTTTGGCTGGCCGCCTTCGAGCACGGCGACCGCGGAGTTGGTAGTCCCTAAGTCGATCCCAATAACTTTACTCATAGTAAAATCCCTTCTTTTAACAGTTTTGATTAACTAATTTGCAACGACGACCATCGCTGGACGCAGGACCCGATCCTTGAGCTTGTAGCCTTTTTGCAGGACCTGAACCACGGTATCCTTCGCGTGATCCTTATCCGCCGGAACGGTTTGCACGGCTTGCTGCAGGTTCGGATCAAACTTCCCGGTCGCCGTGATCTCCGTCACGCCGTTCTCCTTGAGGGCGTTATCGAGGTGGCTGTACACCATCTCGACGCCCTTTTTCAAAGATTGCGCGGCATCGTCCGTGACCTCGGTGGCCAGCGCGCGCTCCAGGTTATCCAGAACTGGGAGCACCGCAGTGGCCAGCTTTTGCCCGTCGTACTTGGCCATGTCCTCGCGCTCCTTATTGAAGCGTTTGTTCATGTTGTTGATCTCGGCGGCGGCGCGCAGGTACTTATCCTCGAGCTCGTCGCGGTCCTTTTGCAGGGCTTCAACATCCACGCCGGAGTCTTGGACTTCTTCCTCGAGGTCGTCCTTCATCTCTTCCTCGATTTCATCCCGCAGACTTGGTTGCTGCTTGGCCGCTTTTGGTTTGGCCTCAGGCTTTGGTTCAGCCTTTGCCGCAGTTTGCTTGGCGGTTTGCGTCTTCTTGGTTTGCTTGTCTGTCAAATTCATGCCTCCTGTCACTGATCAAAATGATTGTAGTAATCGGTCAGCCGTTTTGCGAGTTCTTCGCGGAAGGCATCGAGCAAACCGATCATCTTCGAGTACGGCATCTGGGTCGGCCCGATCAGGGCAATCATCCCAGTCCCGTGTTCGCCGACTGAGTAGTTCGCGGTCAATAGGCTCAGATTCTCAAGCACATCCGGCGTCAGCTCCGAGCCCAGCTTGACCTTGATATGGGAATCATGAAGCGGGCCAAGCAACGTATTGAACGCCTGGCGCTGGCTGCCTTGATCATTATCCATCATGGCTAACAGCCGCTTGAGCTGATCCACATCCGAGTCGCCCAGGTAATCCATGAGATTCAGACGCCCGCCCACATAGAAGCGTTCCTCAGCCGCCTTGCGGAGCACGTTGCCGAAGAGGTCCAGGAACCCGTCCGGGCTGGTCATGTACTTGAATAGCAACCCCGGCACTTCTGATTGAAGCTTTTGGGCGACTTCGCCGAGCGATAAGCCGACCAGCTCATCGTTGATGATGCGAATGGCCTTCTCCACTTCGTCAGAGCCGACTTCCGGGGGCAGCGTGAACAGCTGACTTTCAACGTTGCCATTGCTCGTGACCAAAATCGCCATCACCTGATGATTGCCCAGCGGCACCAACCGAAACCCAGTGAGTTTTAAGTTGGTGACCTCAGGCCCCAAGGTGATTGCGGTGTAATTTGTGAGGTTCGACAAAATGCGCGCACTTTGGGCGACAATTTCATCGATCTTGTAAAAATGCCCCCCGAAGCCTTGCTGAATCGCAGCAATCTCGTTGGGCGTGACCGCGGCTGGCTCGACGAGGTTGTCCAAGTAGAAACGGTAACCCTTAGTCGATGGGACGCGGCCAGAACTGCTATGCGTCTTTCTGATCAGACCCTCGTCTTCCAGCGCCGCCATGTCGTTGCGGATCGTTGCCGAACTGACATGCACCGGCAACTGCGCCATCAACGCTTTGGAACCGACTGGCTGGCCGGTTTCGGTGTAGGAGCGGATGATCTGTTTCAAGACGAGTAGTTGGCGTTTCGTCAACATAATCCCACCTTCTTTTAGCACTGAAACCATTTGAGTGCTAAGTACAATACTTAATATACCAATGGCCGTTAGCAAAGTCAACCTCAGTCTGCTAATTTCGCCGTTTTCACGAAAAAATCGGCCCCAGGACTGAGACCGACGTGTGTTTTTCTGAAAATAGGCGCAAGTACGCGGGGTCAAATCAGTGGGTCATCGAGCAAAAACTGCTGAAAGACTTCGTTGCCGAGAAACTGCCCCTGGTTTGTCAGGCGCACGGCATCCCCATCAACCGTGACCAGCTGCTGGTCGCTCAGGTCCTTCAACAGCTGCCCGTACACCTCATTGATGGTCATGTGGTAGCGCTTTGCAAACCGTTTCTGAGACACCCCTTCCCGGGTTCGCAGCCCGAGGAACATCTCTTCTTCGATTTGCTCTTCCAGCGGCACCAGGTGATGTTCGATCACCGGCACTTTGTGGTTGTGGAGCGGGTCCAGGTACTGCTTGATCGGCCCGAAATTGTGGTACCGATCGCGGCCGACGTAGCCAAACGCCCCGGCGCCAAAGCCGAAGTAATGCTCGTTGCGCCAGTACAGCAAGTTGTGCTGGCACTGGTAACCGGTTTTGGCAAAATTAGAAATCTCGTACTGATGGCGCCCGGTGCTTTCCATCAGGTCGATCGCGTCCTGGTACATGTCGGCTTCCGCGTCCTGATTCGGCAGCTGCAGCCGCCCGGAGCGCATCAGGTTATAGAAAATCGTCTTTTTTTCCAAGATCAGGGAATACGTCGAATAATGCGGCAGATCAAGTGCCAAGGCTTTGTGCAGGCTCGCCAAAAAGTCCTCGCGCGTCTGCTTGGGCAGCCGAAAAATCAGGTCGATGGAAATATTCTCAAAGCCCACTGCCCGCGCATTGGCGATCGCCTGGTAGACATCGGCGACCCGGTGCGTGCGCCCAATCGCCTTTAAAATGGCGTCGTTAAACGACTGCACCCCAATTGACAGGCGGTTGACCCCATTTTCATGCAGCGCGCGCAGCTTATCCTTTTCGAGCAAATCGTTGGGGTTCGCTTCGAAGGTGAACTCGCCGTGGTCGAAATGCAGCTCGCGGCGAATGCCGGAAATCAAGCGCTCCAGCTGCACCGGCGTCAGCGTGGTCGGCGTGCCGCCGCCAACGTACACGGTTTCGATTTTTTCATCGGGATGACTGGCCATCACCAGGTGCATCTCGCGAATCAGCATGTCGACGTAATCGTCAACCGGCTGACCTTCGATGAAGACCTTGTTGAAATTGCAGTAGTAACAAATGTGAGAGCAGAAGGGAATATGCACATAAGCCCCAGCCATCAATCCGTCAGCCCTTTCAAAAACGCCTTGGCGTCCTTTTCGTCCTGGGCAAGCTGGGCAACCAGCCCCGCCGCTGAATCAAACATCATGTCCCCGCGCAAGCGGTGCATCCACTCGACGCGCACCGGCGCATCATAAATATCCTGGTGGAAATCAAACAGGTTGACCTCCACCGTCACCGGGCGCCCCGGACCAAAGGTGATGTTGCGCCCGACCGACGCCATCCCCGGGTACCACTGGCCGTTGACCTGCAGGCGCACCGTGTACACGGCAATGCCGGGGATGCGCTCTTCGGCCGGTGCCTGGACGTTTGCGGTCGGGTAGCCAATCGTGCGGCCGCGCGCCTCGCCGTGCACCACCGTGCCGCTTGTTTGATAGCGATAACCCAGCAAGTGGTTTGCCAGATCCACATCGCCAAGGTCTAGCGCCTCGCGAATCCGCGTCGAGGAAACCTTTTCCCCGGCATCAACCGTCTTGGGCACCGTAATGATTTCAAACCGCTCCTGAGCGTACTGCGGCAGTGTCTTCATGTTGGCGATATCGCGTTTGCCGTACGTGTAGTCGAAGCCAGCGACCACGACCGCGGCATTCAGGACAACGAGGTACTGGTCGACAAAGGCCTGGGGCGAAAGTTTTGAAAACGCCGGGGTAAAGTGGATGAAGTACAGCAGATCGACGCCAAAATGCGCCATCAGTTCACTCTTCCGCGGCCGCGGGGACAGGTATTTGACCGAGCTGGCCGGCACACCGCGGTAAATCACCGCCGGATGCACATCAAACGTCATGACTGCAAGCTTCAGGCCGCGTTTGTCAGCCTCTGCCCGCGCGCGGCCAATCACCGCCTGATGGCCCAGGTGAACGCCGTCGAAAAACCCCAACGCCAGCACGATGGGCTGGCTGGGAACTGCTGCCGCCGCAAGCGGCGGGTGAATATCGATCACTTGCATAATTATCTCCTCATCAACCTTGGCCAATGCCGGCATTAGCCAAGAACATCATGGCAGGCCGAAACTCGGCCGCCTCTTTGCGGTACAGCGCCTTAAAGACGCCTTGGTACGTCAGGCCGATTTCATCAGTCGCGGCAGTGCCTAGCGGCAAGCCGCGCCCATTTTTGACCGCGTCCCACTGGCTGGCCGAAAGCGCCATCAGCGGCAGGTCCGGAAAAGCGAATTCGATGGGCCGCAAATGAGCGACCGCAGCTGCCGGGGCGGTGTCGCGCGTCAACTGACGTAAATCAAGCGTGTCGCTGAGCTTGAACCCCCCGCTTTGCGTGCGCGTCAGCTGCGCCATCACGGCCGGCACCTTCAGCGCCCGGCCGGCATCCACCGCAAGGGTGCGAATGTACGTCCCCTTTGAGACTTTGGCTTCAAACGTGAAGTCCTGCGTCCCCCTTGCCGCATCAAACGTGCTGGGCGCAGTCCGCTTAAATTCGTAAACGTGAACTTGGCGAGTCGGCCGCTCGACGGTTTCGCCGTTTCTAGCGTACTGATAAAGCTTGCGCCCGTTGACCTTGACCGCCGAGTACATTGGCGGCGTTTGCGTGATCTCGCCGGTCAACGTTAACAGCGCGGCATCGATCTGCGCATCGGTAAACGGGGCCGTTAAGGTCACGCGGGACACCTCAGCCCCGTCGAGGTCCTCAGTTTCCGTCGCAAAGCCGAGCGTCGCTTTGCCCGTGTAGGTTTTGCCCAGCGCCATCAGCGCCGGCACGGCCTTCGTCGCCGCCCCCAGCGCGATTGGCAGCACGCCATCGACGCTGGGGTCAAGTGTGCCCGAATGGCCCACTTTTTTCATTTGCAACAAGTAGCGGAGTTTGCTGACCACATCGGCCGAAGTCATACCCGACGGCTTGTATACTGGTAAAATCCCATCCATGTCAAAAACCTCGCTTCTGCTGTTGGCCGTGGGCCGTGCGCCGCTGGTGAACCAGCCAGGTGATCAGGAAGGCCAACACCACGATCAGCGAAAAGGCCCAGTTCGGCACCTCAATGCCAATTTGCGGCAGACTGAGCGCCAACTTTACTGCAATGATGAAAATCAGCGCGTAAGCCATCACTTCCAGCTCGGGCACCTTAGTGATGAAGTCGGTGATGATCTGGGCGACAAACCGCATCGCCAAAATTCCTAGGCACCCGCCAATCAGCACAATCACCGGATTATTGTCGATGGCCAGCGCGGCCAGGATCGAATCGACGGAAAACACAATATCGAGCGCCTCAATTGAAGCCACAGTGCGCCAAAAATGCGTCTGCTTCGGCTTGGCTAGGGTCTTTGGCTGCGGCCCGTCCTTGGGGTGGCGTTGCTCGTAGAAGAAATGCAGCGACATCCACACCAAGTATGCCGCCCCTAGCGCTTTGATGCCCCAGAAGTTCATGAGGTACGTGCCCAGGCCGATCGCGATGAACCGGAACAGATACGCCCCCCACATGCCGTAAATCAGCGCGTGGTGCTGGTCTTTTTTGTCTGGCAACGACTTGGTCTGCGCGGCCAGCACGACCGCGTTATCCACTGACAGCAAGCATTCCAGCAGCGCCAGCGTTAAGATTGTGACCCAGCCCTGGGTAGTCATCACCGCCTGGTGCCAGTCACTCGCTTCAAAAAAGGGTAAGTACAATTTCTCAATCAGACTCACGTCGCCACCGCCTTATTTTTACTATTATACATTTCCTCTGGCACCGTTGCACCCGCAGTGTAAGCCAGCTTGGGTTCAACCATAATTGGGCTCCGGGGTCGCAACGCCCGAATGATTAGCTACGCCCGATGCCTCGCCGCCAAACAACGGCGGCAATGCCTCGGGCTATGATCAGACTGTTGCCGTTTACGGCGTCCAGTCTGACATGCGTAGCGGCTAATCATCGGGCTAAAACCGCGACCCCTACACACCTTGCAATAAAAACCACCCGTCGAACGGGTGGTTTTCTCTGGGGCTATAAGCCCCTGTTGCTGGCTGCGTCTCAAGGCGC